>JAVHPO010000209.1:0-3190 GCA_036170635.1 Prolixibacteraceae bacterium
GTGAGGTAATTAGCTATCTGGAAGCCTATCCCGAAGTGGAGGCTTTTTTGGATCCGGTATTCAGCCTTGTTGACCAAAGTGTAAAAGGATACCTCGAAAGGAAATTTTCAAACCTCTCTGTACAGTTTGGTTGTACGGGTGGGCAACATCGCTCCGTTTACTCAGCAGAGCGATTGGCTGCCCATTTGAGGAACAATTTTCCGGTAAAAGTCGTACTACAGCACAGGGAGCAAAGCAAGAGTTAAATCCGATAATTGCAGATTTGCTCAAATAAAATATTACACAGAGGAAGAATGAGAAACCACAGAGCTACACAGAGTAAACTGTTTCTTCTCTGTGTAGCTCTGTGGCACCTCTGTGAAACTCTGTGTAAGTATTGTCAACGAGAAACATAAGTCCGATGAGCAAAAAGAAATGCGAAGAGAAGGATTACATCAAGCCGGAAAATCCCAAATATACCTGCAAAAGGTGCGGAAGGAGTGCTAAGAAGGAGGAGAAAATCTGCAAACCGGTTAAACTAAACAATTAATTTCTACAACATTCATGAAGGCATTCATTTTGGCGGCGGGACTGGGAACCAGACTATTTCCATATACTTCAGACAGACCCAAAGCGCTGGTCGAATTAAATGGTATTACGCTGCTTGAAAGGGCCATCCGAAAAGTAAATGAGCTGAATGTCTTAGAAATCGTTGTTAACATTCACCATTTTGGAGAGCAAGTGATTGAATTTCTGGAGAAAAAGGAAAATTTTCATCTCCCGATAAAAATTTCCGATGAGAGTGACCAACTGCTCGATACAGGCGGAGCTATCCTTAAAGCCCGGCCTCTCCTGGGTGAATCAGAGCCGTTTCTTGTTTACAATGTTGATATTCTGAGTTCAATTGATTTGAATGAATTATCTGTCTATCATACTTCCAGAGGTGGACTCGCCACCATGGCTGTTCGTGACAGAATGACAGACCGCTACATGGTATTTAATCCGGAGATGCTCCTTTCGGGTTGGAGAAATACAAAAACCGGAGAAGAAATTCTGATTAGAAATAATACTCATTTACACAATTATGCGTTTAGCGGAATTCAAATTGTTGAACCAGAGATATTTTCGCTGATTACAGAAACGGGAAAATTTTCTGTTATTCAACTTTACCTAAGACTGGCCGCCGCGCACAATATCTATGGTTTTATTGACAACTCTTCGCTTTGGATGGATCTGGGGAAACCGGAACAACTGGCCGCTGCCAGTAAGCTAATCTGAAAATTGGGAAATGTGAGGGGAAATAATGTGGAAATTGGGAAATGTGAAAATGTGGAAATGAAGACGCATTTATCCTGATTTCACGGTTAAAGCCAACATTTTTCCAATTCTTTGTAACAATGATGGTATAACTCAAATCCTAATTTTCACATTTTCACATTTCCCAATTTTCACATTATCGTATTATCTCCAATTAATCGGTAAAATTCCGTGCGACACCAAATATTGATTCGTTCTACTAAAGTGTTTATTTCCAAAAAATCCCCGGTAGGAGGAGAGTGGTGACGGATGAGGGGAGGAGAGTACCAAATGTCTGCTCCGGTCAATGAATTCGCCTTTTTTCTGGGCAAAAGAGCCCCACAATATAAATACAAGATGCTCCTTTTCTTCTGCCAAAATCCTTATCACCCTATCTGTGAATATTTCCCAACCTTTATTTTGATGTGATCCGGCGCGATTGGCCTGAACGGTCAACGTTGCATTCAGCAGCAATACACCCTGTGCCGCCCACCGGTCGAGGTTACCATTCACAGGGGTGGGAAGACCAAGATCCTCACCAATCTCTTTGAAAATATTCTGTAGTGACGGAGGAAGGTCTATCCCTTCAGGCACAGAGAAACAAAGCCCGTGAGCCTGTCCTGGTCCATGATAGGGATCCTGTCCGAGAATGACCACTTTTGTCTTCTCAAATGGGGATTGCTCAAATGCGTGAAAGATCAGTTTCCCGGGAGGGAATATCTGTTTGGTGGTGTACTCCTGTCTGACAAAATCGGTCAACTCATGAAAATAAGGCTTATCAAACTCATTTGACAGTCTTCTTTTCCAGCTCTCTTCAATTTTTACCTCCATCCAAAAAATATTTTAGGTTTAGGGATAAATATAGCAATTAGGATCTAACAGCCCTCTGCACCTGGTTAGTTTTTTCTTATTTTTACCACCCAAGAATCGAATCGCTAAAAACAAAACTACTTTAACACGAATGCAAACCATTAACAACATTATTGGCGTTGATCTGGGCGGAACAAATATCCGTGCCGGAAAAATTATTGGAGAGAAAATTGTTCATTTAACCAAACTGCCAACTCCTTCAAAAGGCTCGGTTGAAGAGGTGATGGATCAGATTTATGCGGCAATTGACGATTGTGTCGACGAGTTTTCTGTTTCGATTGGAGTAGGAGTTCCTTCCGTTGTTGACGTTGAGAAAGGCATCGTCTATGACGTAACCAATATTCCTTCCTGGAAAGTTGTCGGATTGAAAGAGTTGCTGGAAAAACGTTACAATCTGCCTGTACATGTCAACAACGATGCCAATTGCTTTGCAGTAGGGGAGAAATTCTTTGGGAAGGCAAAACCCTTCAAAAACATTGTCGGCGTTACCCTGGGAACCGGACTTGGTTGCGGACTGATCTTCAATGGCAAATTGTATGAAGGCTCGAATTGCGGCGCAGGCGAATTTGGCAATGTTCCTTATCTATTGCATACTACCGAATATTATGCCAGTGGACAGTTCTTTACGGATGAAAAGAAAGTGAAAGCCATCGAGTTGGTTCAAAAGGCTAAAGCCGGTGATGAATCTGCCATAAAAATTTTTGCAGAATATGGTTTTCACCTTGGTCAAGCGCTCAAGTCCATTTTGTACGCTTATGATCCTGAGGTTATTATCCTGGGAGGATCTGTTGCCCAGTCCTTCTCACTATACAAAGATGCCATGTACGACGCCATTCAGGACTTTGCCTATCGGAATGTATTGGCCAACCTGAAGATTGAAGTTTCAGAACTGGAGAATTCTGCTATTTACGGGGCAGCGGCTTTGCCACTAATCAAACAATAATTAATTACAGATTACAGTTATTTAGTTAGAGAAAATAACATTTATACCAACAGATTGCTTCACACTTCGTGCCTTCCCGATGAAAAATCGGGACAGGCAGTG
>JAVHPO010000210.1:0-15473 GCA_036170635.1 Prolixibacteraceae bacterium
TCAATTTTGGCTCCGGTCGGTTTGGTAAAATGAAGCCGTGCGTGAATTACCCGTGTATTGTTGAAAATCAGCATACTTCCTGCGGGCAGCAATTCCGGCAGGTTAAAGAAAAAATGATCTGATATCTCCCCATTTTTCCACACGAGCAACTTCGATTGATCGCGCTCGGGCAATGGGTATTTAGCTACCGAAGAATCCGGTAGTTCGTAGTTGAAATCACTGATAGAAAGGGAGGTTACCATAAATCTTTGCGCCGAAATTTTTTGTTTCGGCGCAAAGATATAAAAAACGCAGACCTGTAAGCCGGGTTCTGTTTTGCATTCTGTCATTGATCTGGGACGGATGTCACCATCCGCCTCGTGCAGCCTACCCCCTGCAAGGATGGTTCCGGAGAACCGTTCGGGAGCGGGCAGCCCCCTTCCTTTCGGACTTGCAGTATATTTGGCCTTACAACCCATGAGGTGTACGGCTGACCGTGTTGCCACAGTCACCGGTGGGCTCTTACCCCGCCTTTTCACCCTTATCCCGACATATGGCCGGGACGGTTATTTTCTGTTACACGACTGCGAGCTTTCACCCGCCTTCCCGTTAGGAAACATGGCGCCCTTTGTTGCCCGGACTTTCCTCCCCGCGTAAGCAGGGCGACAGAACAGTCTGCTTTTTTGCAAAGATAGATGTTTTGTGGGACAATTGTTCAAGGAAGGGGAGACTGGGCGAGGGGGAGAGGGGTTTTAAAAGTTTTTATTGTTTGAAGGGTTTGAAAAGTTGCAAATCCCAGAGCGGAGCTGAAGGGTCAAATGGGGAAATGGGAAAATGAATAAATGGGATTCAATTTACATTATATAAAACCTCATTTTTTTAAGGCAACCTTAGTAGAAAAACGAATTATAGGGGAATTAAACCTTATTACCTTATTTCAAAACAATTGTCTTTTGATAAAATTTCAAAAAGGTCTCATATTCTTCGGCAAAACTTATTTTACTATGATGAGCAGACTGGTTCACAATATACCGACAAACCCTATCTACATCGGACTTTGAAACTGAAAATGCAGAACAGGTATCCTGCCATTTAAAAATCCCTTGACAAAGTCTGTTATTATTTATAAAAATTTCAGAACTGCTCTCGATAATATTTGCAAGACCTTCTTCAGAAATACTTGGTGACCTTGACACCAGAAAATGAACATGCTCCGGATTGGCGTAAATTGAATAAAGAAAACAATCGTTGTTTTTAATAATTCCAGTGATGTATTTTTCAATACGAACCCTGTGATTTTCAGAAATCAGGGGTGTCCTATGTAATGTTGTGAAGACAAAATGTGTGTACAAATTATGGTACTCAATATTCATAAATAAGGTAATAAGGTTATGTTAATCTACCATCCTTTTCTACTAAGGTTACCTGAGAAAATAAGGTTTACAAACCCTATCATTTATACCAACATATTTTGGTTTAAACCTTAAAATCCAAAACAAAAGTTAATCAAATTAAATTCAATATTAAATCCATTTACAATAAATATAACCAATTTTCTTGAATTTTCCAAACAAACCGCTCTCCAAGATAACACCGAAATTTTTGCCATTTCCCTTTCGCATCAGAGCCCTCTCCCCCTCGCCCAGTCACCCCCTCCTTCTTCTTCACTCTTCATAAAAAAAGGCGCTGATCTCTCAAGCGCCTTTTTGTTATAAAATAGTACAGAAGTTATTCTGCCGCGACCAAATTCCAATCCGAGCGGTTCATCCGCTGGTAAGAACGGTACCTCCAGAGGGCATTCTCCTCTGCGGCTTTGAAAAGCTCGTCGGCCTCTTTGGGGAAGGATTTCTTCAGTGCGGTGTAACGCACCTCACCATTCAGATAATCCTGGAACTTGCTCCAGTCGGGCTCTTTCGAGTCGAGCTGGAATGGGTTCTTGCCTTCGTCTTCCAACTGTGGGTTGTATCGGTAGAGGTGCCAGTAGCCACATTCGACTGCCAGTTTCTCCTCCTCCTGGGTACGTCCCATTGAACGCAGACCATGCGCGATACAAGGGGAGTAAGCAATAATCAAAGATGGTCCGGGATAGGCTTCCGCCTCGCGGATGGTTTTCAGGTACTGCGCCTGGTTGGCTCCCATAGCAACTTGTGCGACATAAACATAACCGTAGCTCATCGCGATTACACCCAGGTCTTTCTTGCGGATCCGTTTACCGGCGGCAGCAAATTTTGCCACAGCGCCGATCGGAGTGGATTTGGATGCCTGTCCGCCGGTATTGGAATATACTTCCGTATCCAATACCAGGATATTGACATCCTTCCCTTGAGCCAAAACGTGGTCCAAACCACCGTAACCGATGTCGTAAGCCCAACCGTCGCCACCGAAGATCCAGATAGATTTCTTGATCAGGTATTGCTTCAGGGAGACCAGCTCCATGGCATATTTTTCATTTTTGCCGGTAAGTGCTGCCAACACCTTCGCAGTAGCAGCTTCAGAACCTGCAGTATCTTCCCTGTTTTCGAGCCATTCGTTGAAGGCTTCTGTCTCGGCTGCCGAAACTCCGGCTTCCATGGCCGACTTCATGATATCGGCAATGCGGTCGCGGCTGAAAGATACACCTTCCGCCATACCAAAACCATACTCGGCATTGTCCTCGAAGAGTGAATTGGCCCATGCAGGTCCGCGTCCGCTCTCTTTGTTGCTCGTATAAGAAGTTGCAGGGGCCGATCCACCATAAATGGAAGAACATCCTGTGGCATTGGCCACCATCATGCGCTCACCGAAGAGTTGCGTAATCAGCTTGAGGTATGGCGTTTCTCCGCATCCTGCGCAGGCGCCCGAGAATTCGAAAAGCGGCTGGGCAAACTGTGAATTCTTGATGTTCTTGTCCTTTTCGGCAAGTTTGTCTTTGTAGGTGACATATTTATCGATGGCATTCCAGCGTGGAACGTTTTCGAGTTGTGACTCAAGCGGCTTCATCACCAGGGCTTTCTCTTTCGACGGACAAACATCGGCACAGTTGCCGCAACCTGTACAATCGTAAGGAGAAACCTGGATACGGAACTGCAGTCCGGCGTATTGCTTGCCGTTCGCCTTCACGCCTATGGTACCTTCAGGTAGTTTGGCCATCTCCTCTTCGCTGATCAGGAAAGGACGAATGGCAGCGTGGGGACAAACATACGAACACTGGTTACACTGGATACAGTTGTCACTGATCCACTCAGGTACATCGACGGCGATACCGCGTTTTTCAAAAGCAGTTGTACCTGCAGGAAGTGTACCGTCTTCAATTCCTTTGAAGATAGAGACGGGAAGATCGTCACCCTTCTGGGCATTGATCATATCGACGGCCATGCGGATAAACTCCGGACGATCTTCGTCGATAACTTCAGCCTCAACTGTCAGATTTGCCCAATCTTTCGGAACTTCGATCTTCGAAACATTGTTACCGCCGGTATCGACCGCGGCAAAGTTCATGTTGACAATCTGCTCTCCCTTCATTCCATACGATTTCACAATCGCCTTTTTCATCTGCTCGACGGCCAGTTCGAAAGGAATGACGTTGGTTATCTTGAAGAAAGCGGCCTGCATAATGGTGTTGGTACGGTTGCCCAAACCAAGGTCGACGGCCAGTTTCGTCCCGTTGATCGTATAAAATTTGATTTCATTCTCAGCCAGGAATTTCTTCATGGAGTTGGGAAGGCGTTTTTTCACCTCTTCCTCTTCCCAGATGGTGTTCAATAGAAAGGAACCTCCTTTCTTCAAGCCTTTCAACACATCGTAGAGATGAATGTAAGCCTGAACGTGGCATGCCACGAAGTCGGGAGTAGTGATCAAATAGGTCGAACGGATTAGGCTATCGCCGAAACGCAGGTGTGAAGCGGTAAAACCGCCCGACTTTTTGGAGTCGTAGGCAAAATAAGCCTGGCAATATTTGTTGGTGGCCGAACCGATAATTTTGATGGAGTTTTTATTGGCGCCCACTGTACCATCTGAGCCAAGACCATAAAATTTAGCTTCGTAGATATCATCTGCCGAAACTTTGATCTCGGGCAGCAATGGCAGCGAAGTGAAAGTCACGTCATCGACAATACCGATGGTGAATTTGCCTTTAGGCTCTTTCATCTCCATGTTTTTGTACACGGCGATGATCTGTGACGGGGTAACATCTTTGGATCCCAAACCATAACGACCGCCTACGATGATCGGGCAATTCTCCATGCCGTAGAATGCATCGCGCACATCCAGGTACAACGGATCTCCGTTGGCACCCGGCTCTTTGGTGCGGTCGAGTACAGTGACTTTCTTCACGGTAGATGGCATCACGTTGAAGAAATATTTGGTGGCAAACGGACGGTAGAGGTGAACGCTCACCAAACCATACTTTTTGCCCTGCGCATTCAGGTAATCAATCACTTCGCGTACGGTCTCGGTGACAGACCCCATGGCCACGATTACGTTTTCCGCATCTTTGGCCCCATAATAGGTGAATGGGTGATATTCCCTGCCGGTGATTTTTTTAATCTCCTGCATATAGGCTTCAACTGCATCCGGAACGGCGTCATAGAATGGATTACAAGCCTCTTTGGCCTGGAAGAAAATATCCGGATTCTGAGCGGTACCACGGGTGACAGGGTGCTCCGGATTTAACGCGCGGTCGCGGAAAGCCTGAAGGGCATCCTGGTCGACGAGGGCAGCCAGTTTATCCTGATTGATCTGCTCAATCTTCTGAATCTCATGGGATGTACGGAATCCGTCAAAGAAATTGAGGAAGGGAACCCTGGTTTTTATGGTTGCCAGGTGGGCTACCCCGCTGAGGTCCATTACTTCCTGAACCGATCCGGCAGCCAGCATGGCGAAGCCGGTCTGGCGACAGGCATAAACGTCGCTGTGGTCGCCGAAAATCGAAAGGGCGTGTCCTGCCAAGGAACGCGCACTAACGTGGAAAACGCAAGGCAAAAGTTCCCCGGCAATCTTGTACATGTTAGGGATCATCAGAAGAAGTCCCTGGGATGCTGTGTAAGTAGTGGTCAGTGCACCTGCCTGCAGCGATCCGTGGACCGCGCCTGCAGCGCCGCCTTCACTCTGCATCTCGGCGATACGCATCTTTTGACCAAACATATTTTTGCGACCATTGGCCGCCCATTCATCCACAACCTCGGCCATCGTGGAGGATGGTGTAATAGGGAAAATACAAGCCACTTCGCTAAACATGTAGCTGATGTAAGAGGCTGCGTAATTACCGTCGCAGGTGATAAACTTTTTCTCTTTTGTCATTTTTTTTGCATTAATGATGATTCAATATTTTAAACATTTCAACTCTTTTAATTCAAGTGACTTTCCTCAATTCATTGCCGTCTGCTAGTACAGGAACCCAAACAACCACAACGGCACAACATTCCCCTCTCCCATTTCAATCATATCCGCGGCTGCGAAACAATTTTCACCTTCCGCCTGTGTGTACTTTCCGCCTACAATAAATTCGTATTGGTTGTTCACCCGAAAATCGAACGATTTGGAGGATTTCACACTATTCTGGTAACCGACCTGATTGTAAAAGAAGGTAGTGCGCAGATTTCTGTTGTTGATGTTATCGGGAGCGATGATGTGGAGCAGATTTGTATTGTGAAGATAGACAAGCTCAGGCTTTTGCAGCTGACCGTTGTTTCCGTTTTCGAAAAGTAGATCAATGAGTCTGGCATCCTTCAGGTAGTTGAGATAATTCAGTACAGTTGTGCGGGAGGTCTCAATTTCGGCGCTTATTTTGCTGACATTGGGAGAGAAAGGCATTTGGGCACCTATCAACTGCAATAATTTCCGCAATTTGGGCAGGTATTTCAGCTCAATCTGGTTGAGATAGGTCACATCAATCTCAAGAGCAAGGTTCACATGCCGAAGTAAACTCTCACTGTAAAATTCATGATTTCTGATAAAATAGGGATAATACCCATTTTTTAGATATTCGGGAAAGAATGCCAAAGGGCGCACATCGCGGATGATATCAGGAACAATCTCCTTGTGCCTTACCAGGATGTCGGTGATTGAAAGTTTGCTAAAATTACTGCCCGATCTGTAGTTAAGAAATTCCCGGAAAGAGAGTCCTTCGAGGTGGTAAATATTTGCAATCTCTTTCAGATTGTTGTCGCCTTCGAGGATCCTCAAAACAGGTGAGCTGCTGAAAATGAGCTGCAGTCCGGGAAGTTCGTCGTAACATTGACGAAGCTCATTGGACCAGTCGGGGTATTTGTGAATTTGGTCCAGCACCAGAACTTTTCCTCCCCTTTTGTAAAACTCGTCTGCAAAGGAGAAAATGCGTCTTTTGGAGAAGTAGAAGTCGTTAAGATTTACATAAAGGCAATCGCGCGAATCGCCATACTGCTCCCGGATGAAGTGGAGCAGGAAGGTGGTTTTACCGACTCCGCGAAACCCTTTGATCCCGATGATCCTTGCACTCCAGTCGATCTCGTGGTAGAGCTCCCTAACGATCCAATTATCGCCGGCATTGACCAAAAGTTTATGTGATTCGAAAAAATGTTCCACTTCAAATTTGTTTCAAACAACAAAAATAAGCAGAATTTAGAAAATAATGTAATCTCTGTATGACAATTTTGAAGGATGAGTGCTATTTATACTTATTAAAAATAGGAGTGACTAAAGTGAACTAGAGTGACTAAAGTGCCTAAAGTCCGGAGTTCTCCCAACTTTAGGCACTTTAGTCACTCTAGCTCACTCTAGTCACTCCCTAATTGGAGTTCATAGATATGATAAACTCCTCATTCGAATTGGTTTTGGACAAACGGTCCCTTACAAACTCCATTGCCTCAACAGAATTCATGCCGTTAAGGAAATTGCGGAGAACCCATATCTTGTCGAGCATTGCCTTTTCAAGCAGCAGGTCTTCGCGACGGGTGCTGGAGGCCAGAATATCGACAGATGGGAAAACACGGCGGTTCGACAGTTTGCGGTCGAGCTGCAACTCCATGTTTCCGGTTCCTTTGAACTCTTCAAAGATCACGTCATCCATCTTGGAACCGGTATCAGTTAGCGCTGTGGCCAAAATAGTGAGCGAACCGCCCTCTTCGATGTTACGGGCAGCTCCAAAGAAGCGCTTTGGTTTGTGCAACGCGTTGGCATCGACACCACCCGAAAGTACTTTACCCGAAGCAGGAGCTACAGTGTTGTAGGCACGGGCCAGGCGGGTGATAGAGTCGAGCAGGATTACTACATCATGACCGCATTCTACGAGTCTTTTGGCTTTCTCGAGTACCATGTTGGCAATGCGTACATGGCGTTCTGCAGGCTCGTCGAAGGTAGAGGAGATCACCTCCGCATTTACGCTTCTGGCCATATCGGTTACCTCTTCCGGACGTTCGTCGATCAGCAGGATGATCATGTATACTTCGGGATGGTTGGCTGCGATTGCATTGGCAATATCTTTCAGCAACATTGTTTTACCGGTCTTTGGTTGGGCCACGATCAATCCGCGCTGTCCTTTTCCAATAGGTGCGAACATGTCGACCACCCTGGAGGAGATGCTGCTGGCCTTCCCGGCAATGTTGAATTTTTCGTCAGGAAAGAGTGGGGTAAGATGTTCGAATGGCACCCTGTCACGAATGTACTCCGGACTACGGCCATTGATCTCTACCACTTTGACCAAAGGAAAATATTTCTCTCCCTCTTTGGGTGGGCGGATAATGCCGTGCACCGTATCACCTGTCTTTAGCCCAAATAACTTAATTTGAGACTGGGATACATAAATATCATCGGGTGAAGTCAAATAGTTATAATCTGAAGAACGAAGGAATCCATACCCCTCCTGCATGATCTCCAGCACGCCTGTCTGGTTGATTACACCTTCGAAATCGTATGATTTTTCAACCTCTTTGGTCTCTGTCTGCTTTGGTTGGGATGGCTGTTGTCCATTCCCATTTTTCGGAGCAAACTGTTGGTTTGGGGTAAACTCCTTTTTCTGAAGGTTCTTGATGATGGGAGCTCTTTTCTCCTCCTGACGGGATTCCACTGTTTCACCTTCACTCTTTACAACAATGTTCACCTCAGGCTCTTCCCCCTCAACGGGAACTGCTGCAACAGAACTTACAGAGAGGATTGCAGCCTCACTGCGCAATACACGGGGTCTGCGCTCCTTTTGCTGGATTGGTTCTTTCCGGACTTTATCTCCCTTGGCATGAAAGGGCTTTTCAACAGTAGTTTGTTCAGGCTCTTCTGCAACGGGTTCAGAAGAGAAAAGATCTTTTTCTGCAATGGGTGCAGCTGGATCCTGATCAATGGCTGGCGCAGAAGCTGCTTCAATATTCTGCACATCGCCCGATTTCTTGACGATACGAATGATCTTCTTTTCGGAAGGAGGTTTCACTTCCACCTTCACTTTTGGAATTTTCGGGGCCGGAACCTCTTTAGGTGCCACCTTTTTTTCAGCCGTTTTAACAACTGAATCTCTGATAGCCTGTGTATCAAGGATTACGTAAATGAGGTCTTGTTTCTTAAAAGACTCGATGCGCTTGATATTTAATTCTTTACCAATTTCGCGCAATTCAGGCAAGAGTTTCTTGCTCAGTTCCAGGATGTCGTACATGATTTTTGCTGATTTGTGATCGGAACAGATGCTGCAAAGAGCAACAAAATGTTGAAGATTTTAATACTATAATAAAATAACTTAGGAAGAGATAACAGGGATAATTGAAGATTATGTGTCAGATCGCTGATCTAAATCCGAAGCAAATGTAGGTAATTGATTTTAATTCACAAAAAATGTTACCGCTAAAAATTTAAATTCGACCAGTTGTGCTCCAAAAATGGAAAAAAATGCCCTTCTGATTCCATATTTCCCGGAATATTTTAATGAAAATTGACATCAAACGACAGAAATTAAGAAAAAATAGAAATTTTAAAGCCTAAAATTGCTTCAATTTCCTAAAAATTCATAAATATCAAAAAAATGCAATAAAACATAAATATTTAACTACTTACATGCAATCTTTTGAAACAATATTCATCCAATTATCATAATTTTTTCAAAAAGAGAATTTCACATATGAAAATGCGAATTTAGTTGAATCCTAAGTGAAAAAAACACCATTATTTTTTCCGAAACTCCTTTTTTTTGGTTATTATTGTTATAATCTTGGTTTTTAAAATTGGAGGCAGTAATGCTTTCAATGAGGCTTCAATTTTCATTGTCGGAGCACATCTTAAGAAATTATGAGACAGCTCAGGATAATTAAACAGATTACAAACAGGGAGGATTCCTCTCTGAACAAGTATCTTCTCGAAATCGGGAAGTTAAGATTGCTTAGCAGTGACGAAGAGATTTTTTTGTCGCAACAGGTAAAAGCAGGAAACCACGCCGCACTCAACGCACTGATCAAATGCAACCTTCGGTTTGTTATTTCCGTGGCAAAACAGTATCAGAATCAGGGCCTGCCATTGTCAGACCTCATCAATGAAGGAAATCTCGGATTGATCAAAGCCGCCCAAAGATTTGATGAGACAAAAGGATTTAAATTTATATCCTATGCAGTTTGGTGGATTCGGCAAGCCATTCTTCAAGCCATTGCAGAACAAGCCAGGTTGGTAAAACTTCCTCAAAATCAAGTCGATAACCTGAATAAGATCAACCAAACCTTTGCACAATTGGAGCAAGAGTTTCAACGAGATCCGACCGCAGAGGAAATTGCAGCTATTCTGGAGATGAATGTCTTAACAGTTGATCAGACGCTGCAAACCAACGGATATCATCTCTCCCTTGATGCTCCACTTTACGATGATGAAGAAAATGAAAACAGTCAGTATGATTTATATAAAAATGATTTCACACCTAGCCCCGATAATGGCTTGTTAGAAACCTCCCTAAAAATTGAGATTAAACGACTGTTGAGTAAACTGGATGGCCGTGAAGCCGCCATCCTCTCTTCCTATTACGGATTAAACGATAATCCGGCTTTAGCTCTTGATGATATGAGCCTCAGGTTTGGCCTAACCCGCGAACGGATTAGACAGATCAAGGATAATAGCATCAGAAAATTAAAGAACGTACAATTTCGATCAATTTTAAAACCTTTCCTAGGCTAAGATCTAACCAAAACAGGTTATATTTGTTTCTATTAAAATAACCTGTTGTGAAGCATTTGATTGCACCTTCCCTATTGGCAGCCGATTTTACGCGGCTTGGAGACGAAATCCAAATGGTTAACCAGAGCGTGGCCGACTGGATTCACTGCGATGTGATGGACGGGCATTTTGTGCCCAACATCTCATTCGGACTTCCTGTGATCGAACAGATCAAAAAGGTTGCAGAGAAGCCGCTGGATGTTCACCTGATGATTTCCGATCCTGATCGTTACCTTGAACGGTTCAAGGAGGCCGGCGCCGATATTCTGACGGTGCATTACGAAACATGCCCTCACCTTCACCGCACGATAGGCGCCATCCGCGAATTGGGTATGAAGGCAGGTGTTGCCATCAATCCGCATACACCTGTGCAAATGCTGATTGACATCATGCGCGACCTGGATCTGATTCTGCTGATGACGGTTAATCCCGGTTTCGGTGGACAGAAATTCATCCCCGGAAGCTACAAAAGGCTGGTAACCCTGCGGCAGATGGTGAACACCCTTGCGCCCAACGCCCTTATTGAGGTCGACGGAGGGGTAAACCTGGATACCGGCAGGCAGCTATTTATGGCCGGGGCCGATGTGCTCGTGGCCGGAAACTACATCTTCTCATCTTCCGATCCTAAGGCTACGATTGAAGGATTGAAGAACTGTTGAAGATCGGAAGATTGAGTGGGAGAGGGGAAGAAGGGGCGAGGGGGCGAGTGGTTTAAGACTGCAATTGACTTGGCCATGAATCCATGAATTGTCAAAGAATTTTCCACAAGAAGAAAAGTACTCATTAACAGATCAGAGTCCGGGAAAATGGTCAATGTAACCTCTCGCACCCTCGCCCCTTCTCCCCCTCGCCCACTCCTTGTTGAAATCTCGATTAAAAGACATACCTTTGCATTTCCTAGGGGGCTGACCGGTTTTGACAGCGGGCAGAAGAGGTATGTAAGCATGCCGGGCATTGAGTTTTGGCCCGTAAATCTTAAGGCTCAAACAATTAGTTGGCGCAGATAACTTCGCTCTTGCCGCTTAATCGACGTAACGTTGATCAGCTAATCCGGTATTAGATACTGGAGCGAGACATCTCCCGGGTGCCATGTCCTGAAGCGGCCCGACCCGGAGGTGCAGATAAATCGGGAATAGTCAGGGGATTACTCCGCTTCCCTGGTGAAATAACCGGAGTTAAGATGACAGTCGGTGGCCTCGAGCCAGCTGTCGTTCGAAAACCAAATCGAGGCTAAGCATGGAGAAAGCGTATTGCTTCCTCGTTTGGACAGGGGTTCGACTCCCCTCAGCTCCACAAAAAAATACCTGGTTTTCACCAGGTATTTTTTTGTGCGATCCACGGTAGTGGAACTATTTTTTAGGTGGTAAAAAGATCAAGTCAACCAGATCGGCACTTTTAAAGTACCCGGCTGCATACTTTTTCACATCTTCCCTGGTTACGCTGCCAAGAATTTTTTCGAAGTTCTCGGGTGCATCAGTATTGATGTTGTGCTGATAATAATCTGACAAAGCACCCATCCAATAGGCGTTGTGAAGTTTGTTCTGCTCGCGGTTCTTCAGGAGATTCTTCACTACTTTATCCAAATCCTCTGCTGTTGGTCCGTTTGCGATGATCTTATCGATTTCACTGAAGATGATCGATTTCAGATGAGCAGACCGTTCCGGTTCGGCATCAAACATCATCTGCAAACCCTTCTCTGCCTTGGGATAATGCTGACTGCTTCCCATGACACTTACACCGTAAGTACCACCCTCTTTTTCGCGTATCTCTTCGGTATAACGAAGGGTCAGCACTCCTTTGATGATGTCAAGGATAAGATTGGATTTGGCATCGTATGCGGCTTGTTTGTTGTAATTTACTACAACTGTAGCCTTATTGACCTGCATTGGGATAGCTATTTCCCTCACTGTCTTACCTTTTGGGCCATTCACATTGTTGTCTTTCCACTTTTCTGTTCTGGGCAAATCTGTCAGCGAGCCTATGTATTTTTCGACCAATGGTTTAACGGTGGCCTCGTCGAGATTGCCCACGATAAAGAAGGTGAAGTCGCCGGCATCAGAAATCCTGTCACGGTAGATCTTTTCCATCTGTTCAATGGAAAGTTCATCAATCATTGCTGGAACGACCAGTTTGGTACGTTTGCTGTTGCTTGTCATTATCAGCGTAAGAGAGTCGCTCACTATTTTTTGCGGATTGTTGGCAAGGCCGGCCACCATACCTGCATACCTGCCTTTCAGCGCCTGGAATGCCTCCTTGTCGAACCGGGGCTTCTCAAATTTCAAATAGAGCAGCTGCATCATTGTTTCGAAGTCCTTTGGAGCAGAAGATCCCGAAATTGTTTCGTTCAGTTCTGAAAGGCCAACACCAACGTTAACATTTTTACCTGTCAGCATTTTCTTCAGGGTGGTTGCATCGAAAGTGTCAACGCCAAACATCCCTACAAATTGTGGCATCATCATGGCAGAGGCCAACTGGTCAACCGGCAGCAGCGAGCTTCCACCCGGGCTTATTCCACGCACTGCGATGTTGTCCTTCTCGTAATCAGCCATCCGGTAGACAACTTTTGCATGGTTGGCCAGCGTCCATTCAACAGCTTTGAATTGGGGCAGCGGAGTGGTCTTAACAACCAAAGATCCTTTGAGCGGTTTGTCAATAAGACTGGTACTAACCTTGGTGTCTTCGTAAGGCTTGATATCAGATGCTTCAACCTCTTTGAGAATCGCCAGCGCTTCAGGTTCAGTCAGAAGTTTCGCACCTTCTTTATCTGGACCCATCACAATGATGACCCTGTTTTCGGGTACGATCCATTTTTGGGCTTTGGCTGAAAGCTCTTCAGCGGTAATGGTAGGGAGCAACTGCTGAACTGCCATCCAGTCGAAATCGATGGAGGTGAGCGGTTCGTTGGTCAAGAAATTAGACTGGGCATCACTGACGTAAGTATCGTTACGTATCTTGTCGCGTTGTTTATATTGGTTTTCGATACGAGTAAGCATGTTGCTTTTGGCACGATCCACCTCACCCTGGGTGAAACCATATTTTAAGAGGCGCATAGCTTCAGTGTAGATTGCCCGAAGGGCCACATCCTCCTGATCAGGTTTGGCCGTAGCAGAGATGGCCATTGCCTCATATCCTCTGACAAATCCTCCATAATTGACACTTCCGCTTACAAAAGGAGGAACCCCCTTTTGAAGCATTTCGGCAATACGGTCTCCCATCATCGCGTTAAACAACTGATTCGCATACTGATCACGATAGTAGGCTGCATCTTTCAGCTCAGGTTTTAGCGCTCTGTGCTTGATATAGACATTGATGGCATATTGCGGTGACTCTTTATCCTTAATCTGCACAAAATAGGTCTCTTTGTGATCGGGAACCAGAAACTCTCCGCGGGGCTGGGCATTTTCAACAGCAGGGATGGAAGAAAACTGCGCCTTGATGGATTTCTCCACATCATCCACATTGATATCACCCACAATCGCAATACACTGAAGATCTGTGCGATACCAATCGTGGTAAAATTTACGCAATGTGTCATATTTGAAATGCTTGATGATGGCTGAATCGCCGATAACATCACGAACAGCGTATTTGGAGCCTTTGAACAACACCGGAAACATGGCGCGCTGCATTCTGAATCCGGCTGTCCGGCGAGTTCTCCACTCCTCCGTAATGACCCCGCGCTCCGCGTCAATCTCCTTGTCGGTGAGCAGCAGGAAATGCGACCAGTCGTGCAATACCAGCAAACAGGTGTCGACCAGACCTGGTTTTGTCACCGGTACATCGCTCATGTTGTACACTGTTTCGGTGAAAGCGGTGTAGGCATTGATGTTTCGGCCAAATTGTACCCCGTGTTTTTCGAGGGTGTTGATGATCCCCTTGTCGGGAAAATTCTTGGTGCCGTTGAAGGCCATGTGCTCCAGAAAGTGCGCCAGTCCGTTCTGACTGTCATCTTCCAGCAGCGCCCCAACATTTTGAATAATGTAAAAACTGGCCCGCTCTTTGGGCTCTTCGTTGTGACGGATGTAATAGGTCATCCCGTTAGGCAGTTTCCCAATCCGGAAAGCTGGATCCGGAGCAATAGTCTGCGCCTTAGCCACATAAGACCCTGAGGCCAGTAGCAATACAAAAGAACAAACAGCAACCAAAAAATAATTTCTGTGTCTCATTCGAATAAAAATTTAGTTTAACTATCTAGGATATCGGTGATTTCAAATCACAATCAAATTTAAGCTTTATTATGTCAATAACGACAGTACGCTTCCTGATAAGTAAGGAAATTTGGATTTAATTACAGCAATCATGTATTTAGGTCAGGCCAACGAAAAGATGAATGTCCACCTATATCGTTGTTAACCTTAATACTGAAAAATGCTAAAAGGTTACCTTAATTTTTTCGGAAATAATAGAAAAATTTTACATAAAGAGCATTACTAAGCCGTTTTCACAGGGATAGTTAGTCAGTTAAAGAATTTCGCAACACCCAAATCCCAAATGGTTCTTCTCGCCAAAACCGAGGTAATAACCGACTTTTAACAAGGCAGGATCGGCCTGCAACCTAAACCGCAACTGATATCCTATGAGTTTATTTTGACCGGGATTGCCCGATTGAACAGTAATCCCCTTCTGGGTAACGGGTGATCGCAGCTTAAATTTACCAACCAGCGGGTCGTGCGGATGGTCGAAGCCGTTCAGCAGCCTGAATTTCCGGTGAAGGTTCTCGTAAAAAAAACGAGCGTATCCGGAGGTCTCAGGAGAGAGGAAAAGCTCATTCTTTCGACCCTGTACTTTCATTGTGAGGTGAAGTGGCGAAAGTGTTTTGAAAGTCATTTTGTCGGTAAACAATGGCTCGGGTAATCGTTCGACTGCTTCGACCAGAAAGGAAACCTGTGAGGTGCGGTCGCCCAAAAGGAAGCGTCTCTTTTGAAAACATTCCATGACCAAAGGCGCCAATGATTCGTCCGGAATGGTTGAGAAAATGAGCCCTACTCTTTCGCTTTGAATCAAAAGCCGGTCGCCTTCGATTTTCCGGTCGGGAACCATCAGATGAGAAAAGACAAAGTTGCGAAAGGGCTCTTCCTTCATAACGTACCCGGAAGCAACAAGATAAGCATGGAGAGCGCTATCCTGCTGATTGACCATGCGGTAAAACCATGAACCCAACTCAAACTGGTAGTTCACCGGCAGGATATTGCGGTGGGGATCAACCAGTTTTAATGTGAGTTTATAGCGCATCAAGGTAAAATTACAAATTACAAATTAAAGATTAAAAATTAAGGGAGCAAAGCACGTGTTGCACAACTCCCCACAATTTGCAATTTGTAATCTTTATTTTGTTATCAAGCCTGAAAGGCACTTATTCCGCTCGT
>JAVHPO010000211.1:0-15454 GCA_036170635.1 Prolixibacteraceae bacterium
AGTGCAGTTCGTGTACTACCAGTCCTGACCGTAGTTTCGGTTCGAACCAGGTTGTTTTTGGGGGCATGATGTTGCCTGAATCGGCAATATTGATTAACTGCTGCATGGAAACAGCATAGAGGGCAAAAGCAACTTTCATTTCGCCTGAGTCCACCCTGCGTTTCAATTCGCCCAATCCCCTGATACCGCCGACAAAATCAATCCGCTTGTCGGTTCTGAGGTCTTTGATTCCAAGTATTTTATCCAAAACCAATGCCGAGAGAACGGTTACATCCAAAACTCCAATCGGATCATTGTCGTTGTATCTGCCGGGTTTGGTTGTCAGTTTGTACCATACACCATCCAGATACATTGAGAAGACGTGCAATGCTTCCGGTTTGTAGATCTCTAATCCAATTTTGGCTACCTCAAAATCTTCGCTGAGCTTTTGAAGCAATTCAGCATATGAGAGTCCGTTCAAATCCTTGATCACGCGATTGTAGTCAATGATACGCAACTGGTTATCAGGAAAATGGACAGCCAGAAAGTAGTTGAACTCTTCTGTTCCGTTATAACCGGGATTTGCGGCTCTCTTCTCTTTTCCTACCAGCGCAGCAGCAGCCGTGCGGTGATGACCGTCGGCCACATAGGTTGCCGGAATCGCGGCAAACAATTCGACTAGTTTGTCGATAGTTTTGCGATCATCGACCAACCAAAAATGGTGACCAAAGCCATCGCTGGCTACGAAATCATATTCGGGCTTGCGTGACTCAACAATATTGGCAACAATGCGATCTATTTCGGCGATAGCCGGATAGGCAAAGAATACAGGTTCCATGTTGGCATCGGTGATGCGTACGTGTTTCATCCTGTCCTCTTCCTTGTCGGCGCGGGTGAGTTCGTGTTTTTTGATGATGCCGTTCAGGTAATCATCCACTGAGGCACATCCTACCAGCCCATACTGGGTGCGGCCATCCATGGTTTGCGCATAAATATAAAGGTGTTCCTGATCCTCTTTTCGCAACCAGCCGTTGGCCTTGAAAAGCTCCAGGTTGGCCGCAGCTTTTTGGTAAACTTCCGGACTGTGTTCATCCATTTCTACCGGAAGGTCGATTTCGGGCTTGATGATGTGCAGCAGTGAGTAGGGATTTCCCTCAGCCTCGCGGCGCGCTTCTTCCGAATTAAGTACATCATACGGACGGGAGGCGACCCGGGCCGCCAGTTCTACCGGTGGACGGAGTCCCCTGAAAGGTTTTAAGATGGCCATGCTATTGCTTTGCTTCGAAATCTTTCATCGTTTTTACCAGCGCTGCTACACTCTCAATTGGCATGGCATTGTAAATGGATGCCCTGAAACCACCTACACTGCGGTGACCTTCGATACCAACCATGTTGTTCTCTTTGGCAAAGGCCTGAAAATCTTTCTCCAGGTGCTCGTTACCAGGCGTCATCACGAAAGTGACATTCATTCGGGAACGGTCGGCAGGGTCCGGTACCGTAGACTGGAACAAGGAGTTACGGTCGATTTCGTCGTAAAGCAATTTTGCCTTTGCGATATTCTTCGCCTCCATGGCTTTGATGCCACCATTCGCTTTAAGCCACAAAAGGGTCTGAAGCGCGGCGAATACTGGTAGACATGGCGGGGTATTGAACATCGATTCTTTCTCGATGTGGGTCTGGTAGTTGATCATGGTTGGGATTGCACGTCCGGTTTTGCCCAGTACATCCTTGCGAACAATTACCATAGTAACTCCGGCTGGAGCGAGATTTTTCTGCGCACCGGCATAAATCACCGCATATTTGGAGATGTCAAGCGGACGACTGAAGATATCGGACGACATATCGGCAACCAATGGAACCGGAGAATCCAGATCATAGAGCATCTCTGTACCGAAAATGGTATTGTTGGTTGTGATGTGCAGGTAATCCAGGTCGGCAGGGATATCAAACCCTTTGGGAATGTAATTGAAATTTTTGTCCTTTGAGGAAGCTACTTCTACCACCTCACCAAAAAATTTCCCCTCCTTGATGGCGGCTGTTGCCCAAACACCTGTATTCATGTATCCGGCTTTGGTTTTCATCAGGTTGTAAGGGGCCATGTAAAACTGTGTACTAGCGCCACCTTGCAGGAAAAGAACTTCATAACCTTCAGGAACTTCCAGTAGCTCTTTAACCAGTGCGATTGCCTGATCCATAACAGCTACAAACTCTTTGCTCCGGTGCGATACTTCCATTACAGACAATGTGGTACCGGCAAAATTGACAATGGCTTCAGCCGTTTTTTGAATCGTAAACTCGGGAAGAATAGAGGGTCCCGCGTAAAAATTATGCTTCTTCATGGGGATCGGTTTTAATGATTTGACTTACCTACCGGACGCTACCGGAAGGGTTAAAATATTGATACAATTAGATATATAACTACTTAAATTTTATAACCTTAACCTCAGATTTAAGTATGTGAAACTAACACTTTAATCCTTAAAACATGACAAAAATCAGTTAACTTTAGGTTAAGTATGGATGAATTACAGGATATGGAATGAGTCTAAATAAAAGGCATCTTTACCACTTTGGCTTTTAGCAACTTGCCGCGCACCTCCAAATATATCTCACTGCCAGGTCGTGACAACTCGGTTGGCACATAACCCATCCCAATTCCCTTTTCTAGTATCGGGGATTGTGTTCCTGAGGTTACCCTACCAATAACATTACCCGATGCATCAGTGATCGAATAGTGGTGACGTGGAATTCCCCTGTCAATCATCTCAAATCCGCACAAACGGCTGGCAGTTCCCTGCTTTTTCTGTTTCAATAGCAGCTCTTTGTCGATAAACTCTTTGTGATCATTGAATTTAGTGATCCAGCCTAAACCTGCTTCAATGGGAGAGGTAGTGTCATCAATATCGTTACCATAGAGACAAAATCCCATCTCGAGACGCAATGTGTCACGGGCAGCCAATCCAATGGGTTTGATGCCCAAATCCTTACCTGCATCAAAGATGGCATTCCACATGGTTTCGGCATACTTGTTGTGGAAGTACAGTTCAAAACCACCAGCCCCTGTATATCCTGTTGCTGAGATGATTACATCCTTTACTCCGGCCATTTCGCCTACCTTGAAGGTATAGTATTTGATATCTGCCAGGTTCACAGCAGTGAGTTTCTGAAGTACCTCAACTGCTTTTGGTCCCTGAACTGCCAATTGGGAGATAGCATCCGAGGTATTTTCAAGCAAAACGCCGATGTTATTCTGACTGACAAGCCAGTTCCAGTCTTTCTCGACATTAGCGGCGTTCACTACCAGTAAGTATTTCTCCGGTGAGAAAAAGTAGACAAGCAAATCATCTACGATTCCACCTTTCGCATTCGGAAAACAGGAGTATTGAGCTTGTCCTGGCAGAAGTACCGAAACATCGTTGGAAGTTACCCTTTGTAGAAAATCCAGGGCCCTTGGGCCCTTTACCCATATTTCGCCCATGTGGGATACGTCGAAAACACCAACACCATGACGAACAGTCAGGTGCTCATCTTTTATGCCGCTGTATTCAATCGGCATATCAAAGCCTGCAAACTCAGCCATCTTCGCGTGGTAGCCCAGATGGATCTGGTGAAAATTGGTTTTAAGCATCAGTCTAAATTTGAGTTTTATATTTGTTCCATTAAATATGCTCGTATATGCCTACTTCGGCATAATATTTGCTACATTTATATAAATTTTTACAAAAAAAATGAATTTCTGTTTTCAGAAAAACCGTTTGAACCTAGTCACTGTGAGGAAATTTTGAAACGCTCAGCAAGCGTCAAAAATAAGAAAAAAATATAGAGGAGTACCTAACAAAACTCATATCAAAAAGATATTGTAATCCAGACCTTTGGAGTTGGTCTACCTAAATAGAAAGACTGAAAAAACCTAAAAAATGGCCTATACAGATTTAAATTACCTCAGAACAATCACAGAAGGCAACAAACAAATTGTCCGCGAAATGATTGAAATGTTTATTTTACAGGTACCTGATTTTATAAAAAATTTGAACTCCCTCTACCAGTCTGGACAATATCCGGCATTGGGGAAGGAGGCGCATAAAGCGAAATCCTCCCTGCAAATCATGGGAATGAAAGATTTGGAGCAGGAGATGAAACAATTTCAGCTCAAAACCATTGAAGGGGTGGAAGTGGAAAGCTATCCCTTGCACATCAAAAATTTCGAAATTCAATGTGCAGCCGCTATCAAAGAACTTCAAGCGGAATTAGCTTCACTTTAAACCGGACTTTTCAGAAATTCGTTGCAAAAGCAGCCGAAAAAATCACCACAATAGGCACATAGAACACAATAGACATCTATGTGACCTATGTGCCTATTGTGGTGAAAGAATATTACTGCACTGAATTCATACCCAAAATTTCTTCCGCAAACTGGAAGGTGGCGTTTTTGACTTCTGGCACTGCCCCAGAATACAACGGGCTGCACAACACATGATTCCCTGCATTGGGAAAATCGACTAAACGCTTTTGGTTGTCTGGTGTACCTAACTCTTTAAACATTTGTAAGGAAGCTTTAACCTCAACGATTTCATCCTGGTTTTGCTCATCTTTGTAATAATAACCCACAAAGACCGGACACTTTACTTTGTCAAACTGCTCCTTACTCATCGTATTATCCAATAGCTGCTGCAAATAGACCGTAGCCTCAGCCCGGTAGGTGCAATTCCAGTATTTACAGACTTCCCCGTTAGGATCATTGTCAAGTACCCTGAATTTACCACCAAAGTTTAACTGTGCAATTTGTAATCCCCAATGGCCTGAGAGTAGAACTGCCGTCCTATTCTTGATCTGAACATTCGGTGAGTAGAGAATCATGCCGGCGACCAAACCCGGGAAATCGGCCACTAATTTCAATGCCAGGGTGCAACCCGTAGAGCAACCCATGATCACCACCAGCAACCCCAAATGATGGGCTATAACAAGCGCCTCTTTGGCTGATTCATAAAGTCTGTCGGAGGTCATATCAAGCAATGGATTATCAGAAATTTCCCCATGAGCTGCCAAACGGGCGAAAAAGGCATTGCAGCCAAATTTTTTAGCAAATTCTTCATTGACTGGAAAGCCCTCTCTCCAGCTTGCAGAAAATCCATGAAGGTAGAGGAGCACATATTCGGTAGCCTGCCTGGTGGAATCGTTGGCCCAAACAATTTTCGCTTCGCATCCTGCTTTGATTTTCAAGCCTGGCTTGCCTTCCATAGAGGTGACGTAATTTACGACACTCCCCTGGATGGTTGGCAGATTTTGGTTCAGAACCGATTTAGGCATGGTTGGCCCGACAAAGTAGACCAGAATCAAGGCTGCCACAGAGATCAGAAAATATTTAATAGCTTTCATCTGTTAATATTTTGTTTTTTAATTGCCAGATGTAACTCGCAGGTCAATTTTCATCCTTGTTTCTATTGTGACGAACAGGCTCGTTTCATATTCTAGTCGAATTTACTTTGCCTGCGATGACTCTTCCGTTTTCAGTTTTGTAACCGCGATAATAACAAAGCTTATGATAAAAAACAGGGAAAGTAACAATGTGCTGTTCCGCATGCTGCCTGTAAGTTGTTCAATGAGCCCAAACCCGAACATTCCAATAACGATGGCCAGTTTTTCAGTGCTGTCATAGAAACTAAAATAGGAGGCAGTATCCGTGGTAACGGATGGGATCAATTTTGACCATGTTGAACGTGCCTGAGATTGAATTCCTCCCAGGACCAGGCCAACCAAAGCGGCCAAAACATAAAACTGGTATTCATTGTGAACCAAATAGGCTAAAAAACAGATAAAAATCCAAATTGAAAGCATCCATAAAAGTGAAGTTTTGTTTCCGAAACGGGAAGAAACCCTTCCGAATATAAAAGCACCCAAAATAGCCACCAACTGGATAATCAGGATTGTCATGATCAATTTGGTATCCGTGATCCCAAGTTCGGCTTTGCCAAAAAGGGATGCTACAATAATGACGGTTTGGACACCCATACTGAAAAAGAAAAAGGAGAGCAGAAACCGGTACATCGATTTGTGCTTTTTGATATAAGCAAAAACTTTAAAAATTTCATGAAATCCTTTGGCGAAAATTGTTCTATCCAATTTAACCTTTTTACGCTCCTCCCGCAAATAGTAGAAAGCAATCTGGGAAACAGCCAACCACCAGATGCCCACCTCTATAAACGAAAATCTGATGGCTTCCATTTTATCTGCAAAACCAAACATCTGGTAATTTTGCAGCGAGAAAATATTGAAAATCAGCAACAACATACTGCCTGCATAACCGAAAGAAAAGCCTCTGGCGCTGATTCGGTCATGCTGATCGGGAGTGGCAATCATTGGCAGAAATGAATTGTAGTAGACCAGGGAACCTGCGAACCCGAGTACGGCCAGCATTGGAAGGAGAAGTCCCAATCCTAAATTAGCACCTGTAAAACCGTACAATCCCATACAAGCCAGTGAACCCAGCAAAGTAAAAAACTGCATAAACCGCTTCCGGTAGCCTCCCATATCGGCAATCCCCGAAAGGGACAAAGTCAGAAATATGACCAACAAGTAACCAAGTGCGATGGCATATTCATACAAGACGGTATTCTTGATGGTCATTCCCAAAAACTGCACCATTTCTGAGCCAAATGAAGATTTTGTTGCCTCCTGGTAGAAAATGGGATATAACACAGTATTTACACTTAAAATGTAGGCGGAATTCGCGATGTCGTATGAACACCAGGCATTGATAACCTTAGGGGAATTTACAGGCAAAATTGGTCTAGTCATTTTAGTTGGTTTTAGAGTCCTACACAAATATATTAATTATTGGATATGATTCTACTAATCAAATATCTCAACTTGAAGTTGACTTATTTACATATAGTTACTATTTTTGAAGGATGAATGTATATTCAGCTACAGAAGTGCGGATGAAAATTTAATTAAAACGTTCGATACTGAAATATTGAGACAAAATCTAACAGATGAAAAAACCTGGCTTATTCTTCTTCCTTTTATCAAAATGTATTGCATTTACTGTCAGGTTGCTACTACGTTCACGTTACAAAATTTTGGTCCAGGGATCCAACGTTTTCACCAAAAATTCGCCTGCCTTTATTTTACCCAACCATCAGGCATTGATTGATCCAGTTATCCTGGTAAGCCATATTTACCGCTTCTCAACGGTGACTCCGGTCATGTCGGAAAAGTATTTTGACATTCCGGTTGCGAAGACATTTTTCAGACGGCTGGGTGCCGTAAGGGTCAGCGATCTTGAAAACGGCAGCCGGGATACACAGGTTTTAAAAGTAATAACCCGATCAGCCATCAAAGGGTTTAAGCGCGGACAAAACATCATTCTATACCCCAGTGGGCAAATTGCCGGACAGGGATTTGAGAAAATTTATAATAAAAAATCGGCCTATCACATCGTGAATAAGTTACCGGAAGATGTTCAGGTTATTGGCGTTCGCATCACGGGATTGTGGGGCAGCATGTGGTCGAAAGCCAGGACCGGCAAATCACCCGATTTTTTCGTTCAATTGATGAAAGGGACCTTTTTCGTCCTGGCTAATTTGATTTTCTTCCTACCAAAACGGACTGTTACTATAGAATTTGCAGACCTAACTTCTAGTGCAGAAAGTATCGCAGAACAGGGTCAAAAACCATTCAATTCATTTTTGGAAGAGTTCTATAACCTTCATGGAGAGGAGGCTCCGCTGTTTCTGAAACATTTCTTCTATTTACCACATTAGAAACAGTCAGATTTAGATTTTTTCTTAGTGAAACCTTGGTGCCTTAGTGCCTTTGTGGCGTCGTTTTTCTGCCACCAAGACACCAAGGCACCAAGGCTTCACTAAGATTTTGGATTCGAGAAATTGTACGCTATTTCATTCGCACCACTGCTGTTCTTTTACGCCCATCCATCAGCACTTCCAAATCATTTTCGAAGCGAACCCATCTCACAAATTTTCCTTCCTGAATCAATTTTTGCGAATCCAGCAAGTTCATGTTGACAAATTCATTTCCATCGACCACCGGGACTGAGAAATAGCCAACATTCATGGAGGTAACATTGTGGAAAAAATGGGACCCGAGTGAAGCATCCAGCGGAAAGTCTGGCAATCCGATTTCAACGATCACTTTGGCATTGTTGATGTGTGCCCATCTAACTGGGATACCGGTAAACTCATCCCGGGTGCCCCACCTACCGGGACCGATCAATACATACTTTCGATCTTCACTGCACAGAAGCTTATTGAATTCAAGGATTTCAGCGGCAATTTCCTTGGTTCTGGTTCTGTCGAAACGAGTGATATCGACATACAATACATCATGGATTCCTTTGATCTTTCCATTGCCCATTCCCTTTTGGGAGAGCAGGATCAGATTACTTCTGTCAAGTTCGTCAAGATCAATTTCTATATCATCCTCACGGCGGATAAGCGGTTTCAATTGGAGCAGATAAAAGGTTGGCCAGCCATTATCACCCTTTTTCAGATCGATGGCGAATTCCATTTCAACCGGAGAACCCATGGCCTGCTGAAACAATTTCATCAATGTAAGAAGGGAATCGGCCATCGGCGCCTGGTTGTATTTCAGCAGATTGGCAAAATCAACGACCCGGGGTCCCCTGGTTCCTGTTCCCGGCATGATTACTTCGTTTTCCATGTCATAGGTAGAGACACATTGATCGATGACCCCATCTTTTTCGGCAGATGAAATTGGGAATTTCCGGATGGCTGCCAATTCGCCCTCCTGAAACATGTCAAATTCATTGTGTGTCAGATCAATGGCATAGAATTCTCTCTGGGTATCCCTAACCTGATCAGAGATGGAACCAACGTTCATGGCAGGATATTTCGGACAAAACCGGAATGCCTTCTCCCCTCCCGAAACTGCCTGCCCCAGTCCCATGGCAGCCACGGCAAAACCGTCTTCCGGCTGCATGTAGGAATAGGGATAATAGTTGTAGGATTGCGCTATCCCGCTGATATCAACATAAAATTTTCCATTGTGCTCATGTCCAATTACAGGCTGAATGATGATCGCCATTTTCTCCTCCTCAATTTTGTAATTGATGGCCTGAAAATAGGAGCGCGCATCGTTGCTGAAGACGGAGGCATAAATCAGTTTTACAGCATTTTGCAGCTGTTCGAACCGGATTTCCGGATCGGGATGGTTGTTCGGAATGAGGTAGGTATCGTAGACACCTGAAAAGGGTTGCAACAGAGAGTCTTCAAATAATCCGGAAGAGCGAACAGCCAGCGGTTGTCCGATCTGCTGAATGTATTGCATTAACTTATCTTTTAGGGAGATACCTAAATCACCTGCTAAGAATGCATCTTTAATACGCTCCTGATCGGCGGTATGAAAGGCCAGTTCAAACAGGTTGTTCGACTCCAAAAATTTATCGAATTCGATGGCCCCAATGATAGATGTAGCAGGCATCCGGATGTTAATTCCCGGAAGAATCGCCTTCATGTCGATGTTCTCCAGCAAATTGCTCATAAAGGCCAGACCCCTCCCCTTTCCGCCAAGCGATCCGAGCCCCATGCGGACAATGTACCGGTTTCCGGCAATCAGGCTTGCATCGAAGTTAACAATCCGTCCCCTGTTTTTCTTTTCACTGACATCGCTAAATACGCTAAGAATAAAATCGCGCAGCCTCGCCGTATCTTCGAAATCTTCAACTTTGTATGGTATGAGCCGCTCAGCCATGTTGATTTCGCCCCGGGCCATGAGCCAGGTTGAGAACCCATTTTCCCGGGCATGAAACAACAGCGACTCCATCGGCACCTTTGCGACCAGCTCTTCAAACTCATGAAGGTTTCTGGCACAGGCAATCTTGTTTCCCTTTTTATCCTTGAAGATAAAATCCCCAAATCCAAGCTTGCAGTTGATAAATTCATGGATGTCGTGCGACAGGGTATCCGAATTTTTGGTAATAAAACCCGCCCCGATTGCCTCGGCCCTTTTGGCATTTTCGATATCATGCGATTGCAAAAGCAGTGGAATCGGGTACTTTAAACTCTTCTTGGTATATTTTAAAAGTTCAATTCCGGCCTCCTCGTCATTGACTCCCTCCTTTGCAAACTTAACATCCGAAATTACGCAAAGGAGAAAATCCTTGTAATTGTTTATGATCTGAATCGCATCTTCGTAGGTACTGACCAACAGTATTTTTGGACGTGCCCTGTACTTAAATATTTTGTGCAGTTCATCGGTCGAATCATCCGAAACAAGCGCCTGAGTCTGGGTTAGAACACTGGAAAAGAGCAATGGCAGATACCTGGAGTAATATTTAACGGAATCCTCAACCAAAAGTACAATCCGAACACCTCCGAGCACCGTATCCCTGTCGACATTCCGCTTGTCTTCGATGTATTTGATCATGGCCAGGAAGATGTTGGAATTGCCATTCCAGACGAAGACACGGTCGATAGCAGGGACTTGTGCGGCTGAACGCTTGAAATAGCCAACATCGTTGTTGTTGTTGACAAGAAGGAGGATGGGTATTCTGGATTTGTGCGCGTGGATCAGTTCGGCTACTTTGAGGGGCATCACCTTGTCGACACCGGCCATGATGATGATGAGGTCAAAGTGGCGGGTATTGATGGTTGGCACAACGTCTTCGGGAGTATTAACACTGGTAAAACGCGGCGCGGCATAGAGGTTTAGCTGAAGATATTCGCCAAATATCTTGTCGGAAAACTGCCCCTCTCGTTCAATGGAATAGGCATCATAAAGGGTTGCAAAAAGCAGTACCTCCTTGACCTTGTTGGGCATTAGTTCCTGGAAGATGTCACGGTCGGTCTTCCTCCGTTTAAAGAGCGAAGAGATTGAAATCTGGTCCAGCTTCTCTTTTTCCATAGCATGTCAATTGATGCTGAAAGTTAGCAATTTTATAGAAGTAACCACATAGGCACATAGTTCACAATAGACTCTATGTGACCTATGTGCCTAATGTGGTTATTTTTTTCTGGCTGGCAGTTGCGCCGGGTTATGAAACTGTTTCGAGAAGATAATATTCTGCCTCCAGATTCCAGAGTCCATTGTGCTTTTGGCAGAGCCGGTCAAGTTCTGCAAAGAGCGGATCAGATTTGCCTTTTTCGGCAAAATCGGATATTGGGGTCAAAGGCAGCTCAATATGATTGTATATCAACTTCTTGCCTCCTGGGATTTCGGGAAGATGAAGGGTCGCATCGATTACGGCATTCAATCCCCCAATATGGGTGACCAGTCCGGCAGGATCAAGTCCATCCGACATCAGCTGGATCGCCTCTTTCATGTCGTCGGTGTTGCCGCCGCTGGTTCCAACCAGATGGGCATAAGCATAATGCACATTGTAAAAATTGACCTTCGCACTGAATTCAGGATTGGAAGGACCTGCAAAAAAGTTGAGACAACCATCAAAACCCAGCAAGGCATCTGCCTGTTCAACCACCGGGGTTACTGGTGCAAAAGCGAACACATCGTCGTATCCGGCATCCTCCGTTAGGGATTTTAGGGATTTCACAGGATCTGCAAAACCTGATGTATTGATGTATTTGAGATCAATCCCGCGGGATGCAGCATATGCAACAGTATAAAGCGATGCAGCCCTGTCGAGTCTGGATTGCTCGATGTCTGTGACCACCAAAAGTGAGGGTTTGCGGTCTTCACGGTTCAGCACATAGTTAATGGCCGCCAGCCCCATTGGGCCGACACCTGCCAGAATCGCCATTTTACCTCCTGCGACAATTTCCATATTGTGGATATAGGAACCGGGGGTGATGTGGTAATTGGCATGCATGGCGCCGATCACGCAGGAGAGAGGCTCTGCCAAAGATGCCGGGTAGAAACCGGCCCCCGAAAAGGGCAACAATGCTCCCAGCTCCATCACCTCATTCGGGATGATCACATAGGTGGCATCTCCGCCAATAAACTGATAGGAATAACCCGGGGCGCTCAGCACTCCAACGGGACCACCGGCATAGTTCAGCGCGGGCTGGATCGAAAATTTATCGCCGGGTTTGAACTGGCTTTGCCATTTGGATCCTATTTCGACCAGTTCGCCGGCAAATTCATGGCCAATGATGATCGGGTTTTCAGCCACATCGTTTGGGATGCGCTTGTGATCGGTACCCTGTGAAGCCGCCTTGTAGGAGGACATGCAGAGGGAGTCACATATTACTTTGGCCAAAATCTCGTTCTCTTTGATGGCCGGAAGTTCGAACTCCTCCAAACGAAGGTCCTTCTTCCCATATAATCGGATCGCTTTTGTTTTCATCATGATTAATTTATCATTCTTACTTTGTGATCCTTTGAGTGTACTTTGTGTCCTTAGTGGTAAAAAAAAATCACCACGAAGGTCACTAAGGGTTTCACAAAGGAATTCACGAAGGAAAAAATTTGCAGTTATTTTTAGTTTAACATATTTTGCCCACCGGTAACCGGCACCGCCTGCCCTGTTTCGTATTCCTGTTCGATGATGTACAGGATTGCGCGGAACACATCCTTGACACGGCAACCCCGTCCTGCAGGGACTTGCGCCTCGTAAAAGGCTTTGACATCTTCGATCGTTTTTGCCCCGGCAACTTTTCCGGCTTTCAAATATTGGACAAACAACCCCTTATCAGGATCGCTCCAGAGCGGACCTTCGAAGAAATTCCCCGGACAGACGGAGTTTACCTTGATCTTGTGGGGCATCAGCTCCATGGCAAAAGATTGTGTCAAACCAATCCCGCCGAACTTTCCGCCTGCATAGGCAAAATTCTTGTTGCTTCCTTTCAATCCGGATTTCGAATTGATCTGGATGATATCCGTAAAATAATCCGCCCTGTATTTTGCCTGGATCTTCATGACCTCCGAGGCATATTTCGCGCAAAGGAAATAACCTTTGTAATTGACATTGGTCATGAAATCGAAGTTCTCAGGGGTCATTTCATCCAGGCCGCCGGCCCTTAAAACCCCTGCATTGCTCACAATCAGGTCCAATCCTCCAAAATGTTTGACTGTTGCGGTTATCATGTTTTCGACAGATGCTGCATCAGAGACATCCACCTTAACAAACAGCGCCCTGTTGCTGGTCAGCGCTTCATTTAAAGTGTGAGCCATCTTGCTTCCTGCCTCTTCGTTCCAGTCGGCTATTACCACATTGGCCCCCTCCTGGAACAGCATCTCCGCGATACCGGCGCCAAATCCCATGGCAGCGCCTGTCACGATGGCAATTTTACCAGCCAGCCTGCCAGGATAGATCGAAAAATCCCGTTCCTCCTGCCCCAGCATTTCATCCAGTTGGGAAGCATTTGGAGCAAGTGCGATCAACCCGATCCCCCTGATCCATACATAATCGGGATAATAGGACCGCTCCTCTCTCCACATCGATAGTTTAACCTCCAAGTCGGAGGTAATTTCAGCGGGATTGGTTGTTTCATCGACCACCAAAATGGTCGAATCATCCAGAATAAAGGGGAGATCTCTCAGCTCCAATTCATTCTGAATCTTTAAAATAGCCTCGCTGTTATCCAAACGGATATTCAGGATATTTTCCCTGGATGCCAGCATCCGTAAGGCAGGCAGAACTTGTTTTACAATTTCGTCATGCATGGTTGGTATGATTTAGGTAGGTAATGAGAGCCATTCCGAGGGTAACCAACTGATCGCGTCTGTCCAAAAAAGGTTTTCCGTTTTGATCGAGATAACCCTGACCTTCAGTGGCATTGAGGTATTGGTGGGCTGCCACCAGACAGGCTCCCCGATAATTGATTTCTTTCAAAACCGGTGAAAGCTCCGTTTTTTTGCGGGCAAAAAGTTCGATGGGCTCCATGGCAGGGGTGTTGTGCTCGCTGCCAAGTGTTACGACAAAACTGTTGTTGTGAAAGAATTGCACATACTCCTCCAAAACTTCCAGGCTATTTCTGGTGGTGATAAACTCGACCGACCAGATGTTCCGCTCTTTCAATGTTTTTGCGGCTTGTTCTTTGGATCCTTCAAACGGCGTGAAATTACCGTTGCTGTCGTCAGCCAGGAAAGGATAAGTTGGAATTCCGCCCTGGTTCAGGATCATTTTGCATACCAGATCCGATTCAAGAAATGCTGCAGAAGGTTCAGGAATAAAAGCAGGTCCGCCGGCCTTGAGCAGGTTGTTACGGAGTTCGTTTTCGATGGCGGCCGGTGCATCCGGACTGGAAGCAAGGGGTTTTCCACCAAATAGCTTTTGGTAAAAAGCACTTTTAGCCTCAACGTTTGCAAATTGTTTTTCAACGGCTTCCCGAATGGCTTTGGCCAGATGGCGTTCGCGCACCATCCCTTTGGTCATGGATAAGCGGATCTGCTCAAAATCAAGGAGAAATCCGGCATCGACAGCGATAAGCAGATCGTTCAGTTTTCCGCACATTCCAGCCACATGATGGTTGGATTCGCTGCGAACCGATGCCAAAGCCGTGGCAAAAGGCTCATCCATTTTTGGAGGGAAGGATAGTCCCTTGCCGCTTAGGTAAGTCCTGCCCGGATTTCCGGGATCGTTGACTTTCAATCCGGCAAGTTGGTCGGCCTTGTTCAGGCTGATGTATTCGATGTTGAAAAGGGGGGAAATGCCTCTGTCAGCCGCCTCGGTTGCCCATTCGGCATAGCCGTCGGTAGAATAAAAATCGTTGATGCCCATCACTTTTACACCTTCTGCAACGCCCATATCAAGCGCCTGGGGAATATCCCTGAATGCGCTGAATGAATAAGGTGTATGAAGGTGGGCATTGACGGGAAAAATCGCGTCAGTGCCATTGTTTTTGTACCAGGTTAACAATTCGTCCCTACCGGGAAATCTGCTCCAGAAATCCATATAGTTATTCTTCTTTTTATATTTTATCAATTCCGTCCGAAAGCAAGAGATAAGCTCTTTTCCAAATTTGTTCGCGGACGGCAACAGGCATGATTCCTTTGTTTCTACCAAATGTCGCACGTACCGTGCTTTAAAAAGCCTTTTGAATCAATTTTTCGCACGACTGCCACATTTTCCCCTTCGGCTTCGCTCAGGGACCGGTACCGTGCAGTAAAGCTTGACCCCTCGACTTCGCTCGGGGACCGTGAGCCGCATTTTATTAGTGAGTACTTCGACAGGCTCAGTAAGCTTTATTAAACCACTCACCCCTTCTCCCAGTCGCCCCTTCTCCCCCTCCTATTTCGTTATTGTCCTCACACTCCCAATTTCGCTCTTCTGACCTGCTCCATGTCTGTAAAATTCTCGCCTGGCACATACCCGGCGAGTGGAACAATCTTCTCGTGGAATGCATCGAGGAACCAGCTGGGTTGCGGGAAGAAGGCCTCTTCCAACTCGTAGGCAGGCGTAATCCAGTTGCGCGATCCGACAACTACCGGAGGTGCATCGAGGTAATCGAAGGCAAGTTCGGTAATGTTGCGCGCCAGGTCGTTCAGGAACGACCCGCGGCTGGTGGCATCGCCCGAAATCAGGATGCGGCCGGTTTTT
>JAVHPO010000212.1:0-45548 GCA_036170635.1 Prolixibacteraceae bacterium
CGATTTTTGTTGCTACATTTTGGCCCCATATAGAAATGAATTTTGAGTTTTTCTTTATCATAACTGCTGTTTTAGGGACCACAATTTCCCCTTACATGTTTTTTTGGCAAGCTTCTGAAGAAGTAGAGGAGGAAAAAGAGCAGCACCTGACCCATCGATATGGAAAGCCTACCATTGGAGCCCCATTTATCAAAAATCTGCGTATCGATAATTTTGTCGGTATGGTATTCTCTGAAATCGCAACCTGGTCAATCATTGTGGTTGGTGCCACTGTATTACATCAAAATGGCATTACCAATGTCGAAACTGCCGCCGATGCTGCCAAAGCACTGGAACCACTTGTTCAGACTTTTCCCAATGCAGGCTTCCTGGCAAAATTAATTTTTGCTTCCGGCATCATTGGTTTGGGATTATTGGGTATTCCCGTATTATCCGGTTCGGCAGCTTATGCCTATTCTGAAGCATTTGGCATGAAAGAAGGACTCAGCCTTAAATTAAAGAAAGCTCATGGCTTTTATGGCGTTATTACCATTGCAACGCTTATTGGTTTAATGATTAATTTTATTGGCATTAATCCGATTAAAGCACTGGTATTTACTGCCGTATTTAATGGTGTAGCTGCGGTACCTTTAATCTTTTTGATTGCCAGAATTGCACGAAATCGAAAAATTATGGGCGAATACAGCAGTGGATGGTTGTCCAATGGAGTAGTGTGGATCACCTTCCTGGTTATGCTGGCATCCGCGGTAGCCATGTTTTACACTTTAGCCCAGCAATAACCCAACCTTGAAATGTGTGAATGATGTAACTTATGTTCAAAGTTATGTAACAACATACGGAATAATCCGGCTTACATTTGAATTTAACTTCTAAATCATTTGATATGTCACTACTTAGTATTTTGGTAGCCATTATTGTGGTTGGTGTTCTCCTTTGGATTATCAATAATTTCCTGCCCATGGATCACCAAATCAAACGAATTTTCAACATTGTCGTTGTCATAGCGTTGATTATTTGGCTTCTGAAGGCATTTGGACTTTTCGCGTACCTGACAAGTATTTACGTTTAAACAAATACAGATGAATCTTAAGAGAATATTCGGAGCGCTGCTGACCCTTCTCGGAACAGGAGGTCTGATTTATGCAGCTGTACTTTTTGTCAATGCATCAGGCAATACACGGGATTTCAAGTCACTTGTCATTTATGGTCTGCTTGGACTCCTGTTTTTTATTGCCGGCATAAGTTTGGTGCGCACGACGAAGGACGAATCGTGAGATTAACAGCGGATATCCAACCTTATCCAAAATTATATTGTATCAATTAACTACAAATATTGTTACCTCCTCTGGAAACACTACCTTTACCAGTACAGAATTGCGGAATTATTCAATCCCAATTTAACACTGAACTCAATGCAAGTAACGGTAACCAGAAAAAAACAGATTTTTTCTCCTGATTCTACACGGGTAATCGCCCGGTTTCTATATTTGGATGATGACCGGTCGGCGGATATAATCAGGAAGGTTTTGGCAATGCCCGAAGAGCAGGTGAAGATTGCCATGAGCCAGGTGCTGAGAGGTTACGCGCGTCGTCACAGAAATATATCGCGCATATTTGAGAGGCATTTTGACAGACTTGCTCCCATCTTCGACAAGATTGAAGTCAATGAAGCGGATCTTAGTCCGGCGCAGAAAGCGTTGGTTGGTTCCTATTTTACCATGGAATATTCCATTGAATCTGCCGCTTTTTTTAATCCTTCCATTGTAGAACATCCCGATCAGTCTGAATTAAGATCAGATGAAAAAAGGGTGATTTTTAGTTTCCGGGCTACCGGCGAAGGGCATATCTCCTCAGTTGTCTTTCGATCAGGAATTCTTGACAGGCATAACAACCTCACCATCGAACCTGTTGGTAAAATGCTGGCAGAAGCAGATAAAATTATACGAAATACATACCATAAAAAAAGTTTTAGGGAGAAACTGAATGAAATTCAAGATCATAGCACGGTTATAGTTCCGCCAATACTGGCCGTAGATGAAATTCAGGTGCCTGAAGAAGTAATTTCTGCTGCTATATCAGATAAAAAAGAGGAGATGCAAGACAAGGCCAAGGATGTTACACCAGATTTTATCCTTGATAAATTAGGTGAGACTTTTACTTATGGTGAATTGATGAAGAATCTTGGTATAGCCATCAAAGATACTGCCATTACAGAAGAGCATATCAAAATAATCAATCAAATGATGTGGCTGGCTTCCTCTCATTATGAGATTCACTTTTCAATTGATTCAGCCATTTCCGAAAGGGTTATTTTCCCCATATCGGCAACCGAACAAAGGGGGATTGAGGATGCCAGGTTTGTTAAATTCATTGACGACAATGGAGAGGTAACTTATTTTGCTACTTATACTGCCTATGATGGAATATCCATTCTGCCCAAATTAATTAGTACCAAAGATTTCTACGATTTTAGGATTTTGCCAATTAATGGCGAGGTTGCCCAAAACAAGGGGATGGCGCTGTTTCCAAGGAGGATTAACGGGAAGTATGCCATGTTATGCAGAATAGACGGGGTAAATAATTATATTGCTTACTCGGAGAATATAAATATCTGGCGTACGGCCAAAGTTATTCAGAAACCCCAATTTCCCTGGGATCTTGTGCAAATTGGCAATTCCGGTTCTCCAATTGAGACCCCCGATGGTTGGTTGGTTATTACGCATGCAGTCGGGTCTATGAGGGAATATACGCTTAGTGCATCCTTGTATGACCGCGAAAACCCCGAGATCTTAATCGGGAAGTTGAATGAACCGTTAATGGTCCCCAATGAAGAGGAAAGGGAAGGTTACGTGCCGAATGTAATCTATTCGTGCGGTTCTATGATTCACAATGAAGATCTGGTCATCCCGTATGCCATGTCGGATCACGCCTCCTCATACGCGACGGTTAATCTGAGGGAGTTACTGGATGTATTGAAGGCCACAGGCAACTCCGAAAAGTAGCAGGACTCAAACACCCTTCATTTAATAATCATTTCAGGTATTGCATCTTCAGCAGAAATGTGTGAATGATGCAATTTTTTTATGCAATTGTGTAACGCATTTAGATACTGGGTTCCTCATCTTTGACCAGATGATTTTTTTAACTTAAGGAATGGTTACCATGAACACAACAGAAGAAAACGGAAACCTGCATAAACTGAACGGAGCGCTCAAACAGAAATTCGCCCGTTTAACAAAGGACTACCAGCTGTACCAGGAAGGACTGCAACAGGAAGTATTTGGAAAACTGCAGATCAGGTATGGAAAAACTGAAAAAGAACTGGACATGATTATTGCGACGCTTTAAAGTGGGAATGATGTAACTCTTCATGTTAATTGTGTAACATTTATCCTCATCGTGAAGCTCACATTTGTATACTGTAATTTTTTACCATCATTAAAAAACAATCATTATGAACACAGGAAAAGTATTATTAGGTGTATTGGCTGGAGTCGCTACAGGCGCTTTGCTGGGAATTTTATTCGCTCCGGCCAAGGGTTCACGTACCCGAAGAAGAATCCTCAGGCAGGGTGAGAGCTATGTGGACGGTCTAAAAGAAAAGTTCAACGAATATGCTGACACCATCACCGAGAAACTGGAACATGCCAAGGAAGAAGTCTCTGCATTTGCTCAAAAGGGTAAGGAGAAATTTGAAGAGGCTGAAAAAGAGGTGAAAGCATCCAAGGTTTGAATCATTTAAAGCAATTTAGATAATTTGACTGCTCCGGGAGATCAATTAATAAACATTATCCCTGTCAGGTTTTAGCCATTTGCTTGTCACCGATAGATTAAGCTTAGCAGAACGATTTCAATTCACGCCTGACAGGGATTTTTGGAGCAATATCAATTAAATCATATTATCATGTGGAAAAAAATGTCGAATGACAATCTATTGTTTTACAAGAATACAAATTCGCTCAATCCATCTTTGTTACTTTTCGATTTCCCATCATTAATTGGAAAAATGAAACACAAACAGACCTGGGTTAAAGGGGATCTTGAAACCATGATTCTGTTGAAAATACCCGCCAAACAGATTGTACTTACCGCATTGCACGAAGGAACCGAGATAAAATCGTTCCAGTCAAACGAATCCATTACCTTTCAAGTAATAGAAGGGGAAATGAAGTTTCATAGCCGGAAAGGATCTGTGAATCTTGACAAAAGTCAATTGCTGACCCTCAGTGAAAATATAAATTATAGTCTGACCACGAATGTAGAGACGGTACTTCTTTTAACAATAACGAGCGGGTCAATACAACTCTCAGAAAATTAAATATACACATGTTTAATAATATTCTCCGCCCAAATGCCAGGGGAGGCACGATTGGGATGATTGAATCACTGTTTGAAAAAACCGTGGATTATGGAAAAACAAGCTTTCTATTGGTGAAACTTAGAACGCTAAACAAGACTTCAGATGTTGTTTCCTCCCTCCTCGCCCACACGGTTGTCCTGATTTTTGCTTTATCATTTATGCTTTTCCTGAGTTTGGGCTTAGCTATTTGGCTTGGCGAAATTTTTGGCAATACCTTTTATGGGTTCTTTGTGGTAGCGGCCTTTTACGGGTTGACAGGGATTTTTATCCATCTTTTCCTGCACAAATGGATCAAAAAGTTGGCAAGCGATCGCTTTATTGAACAAGTGCTTAAATAAACTAAGATGCAAAACAGATCTTCAACTGCAGTGTTAAAAGATACGATTCAACTATTGGAAACCGAACAGAAAATTGAAGGACGGCTTTTGAAAGAACAATTTTATTTGACCTATGAAAGCCTGAAACCAGTCAATCTTCTCCGAAGTTCAATAAGGGATGTCGCTTCGTCACCCTATTTGATTGATAACATCATAGGCACGGCAGTGGGTTTGGCTACAGGTTATCTGTCCAGAAAAATTGTGATAGGAACCTCGGGAAATATTATCAGAAAACTTTTTGGCTTTTTGTTTCAGTTGGGTGTTACAAATACGGTTGCGCAACACCCAGGATCCATAAAATCAATCGCTCAATATTTCTACCAACATTTTCTCCGTAAAAAAAGAGAAAAAGCTCAATTATTGTGATAAAGAGAGAATTACAATTACCATTTTATGCAAAGGCTTCCATCTTTTTTATCGGTTTGGTTGCCTTTGTTGCCATATTGTACATTGCTCAAGGAATTATTGTCCCTTTTGTTTTCTCAGTCATTGTAGCCATCCTGCTTCATCCGGTTGTGAATTTTCTGATCCGGCTAAAAATCAATAGAATTATTGCCATTGTAATAGCACTATTTCTAACTTCTTTGGTGCTTGCGGCATTTTTTTCACTTATTTTTTCACAAGTGACTCAGTTTAGTGAATCATGGCCAAAACTGGTCGACAAACTGACCGAAACGCTCAACCAAATTATTTCCGGACTAGCCGGCTATCTGGATATAAAACCTCAAATCATAAATGAGTGGCTTACCAAGTCCAAGGGAGAATTTCTCCACTTCAGCAATGAAGCAATCGGGCAAACCATTCTTTCAGTGGGTCATGCTGTCATGCTTGTTTTTTTAATCCCTGTTTACATCTTTTTTATCTTGTTTTACCAGCCACTTCTAATGGAGTTTATTCACCGTCTCTTTACCTCAAGCGACCATCATCAGGTGAGCGAAATTGTTACCCAGATAAAAACTGTTATTCAAAGATACCTGGTAGGTTTGGTGATAGAGGCTATTATGATAGCAGCGTTGGATACAGCCGCTCTCCTGATACTTGGAATTGATTATGCTATTCTGCTTGGTATTATCGGTGCATTACTCAATGTGATCCCCTATATCGGAGGTATTGTAGCTGTTGCGTTACCAATGATGATTGCACTTGCCACGAAATCTACTGCCTGGTATGCCTTTTATGTATTGGGTGGCTACTATTTCATTCAACTTATTGACAATCATTATATTGTTCCATTCATCGTCGCATCTAAAGTTAAAATAAATGCACTTTTCTCACTCATTGTGGTTTTTGTTGGGAATGCAATTTGGGGAATTCCCGGCATGCTCCTTTCCATACCTCTTTTGGCCATTGCAAAAGTAATATTCGACCATATTGAATCGGTAAAACCCTGGGGATTTTTATTGGGTGATACCATGCCTCCATTATTGACAATTGATCCAATAATAAAAAAATTAAAAAAATTGGTACCATGACCAATTTATTTTATAACAACAAAAATGAAAAATGAAATAATTTCGGCTCTATCCGTTGATTCAATCCACACTTCCCAAGAGATCTTAGGATTGGTTAATCACGGGACGATCCTTTTAAAAAGCAATGAAATTTGTTGGGAGTCAGCAAAGGAGTTTGCCGAAATATTGGTAGTAACCTCCTATCCTCCCCGGGAATGCGGCATTGCTACTTATTCTCAGGATCTGATCAGAGCCATTAACAACAAATTCAGCAATTCAATATCCATCAAGGTTTGTGCACTTGAATCCAATGAAACAAATTACTCCTATCCCAGTGAAGTCAAATATATCCTTAAAACCTCACTGGCCGAAGAGTATGAAAAAATGGCGATTACAATCAATAAAAATGATCGTATCAAACTTATTCTCATTCAGCATGAGTTCGGATTCTATAAAAAGCAGGAAAACGCGTTTATGCAATTTCTATTTGAACTCTCTAAACCTGTTGTGATCGCTTTTCATACCGTTTTGCCTCATCCTGATTTGGAATTACTCTCAAATATTAAACATATCTGCTCTGTATGTCAGTCAATTATAGTTATGACGCAATCCTCGGCTGATATTTTATTGAAGGAATACAATGTACCTTCTGAGAAGATCTCAGTGATTGCGCATGGTACACATCTGGTTCCTCATTTGAGCGAAAAGTTCTTGAAACAGAAGTATGGATTAACAAATAGAAAAGTTCTTACCACATTTGGTCTGCTGAGTTCAGGAAAAGGAATTGAAACCACACTGGCTGCTTTACCTGCGATTATCAAACAATGCCCTGAAGTTATGTTTATGATAATGGGTAAAACACATCCTGAGGTTGTTAAAACAGATGGAGAACAATACCGCGAAATGTTGGTGGAAACGGTAAACAAACTGGGAATTGAGGATCATGTACGTTTTATCAATAAATATCTGTCACTTACTGAATTGCTTGAATATCTACAACTTACAGACATATATCTCTTTACTGCAAATGATCCGAATCAGGCCGTAAGTGGCACCTTTGCCTATGCGATGAGTTGCGGTTGCCCCATCATTTCTACTCCCATTCCCCATGCCGTGGAAGTATTAACGACTGATACGGGTATAATTTTTGATTTTCGCGATTCCGGCCAGTTGGCAGCTGGTGTGAACCACTTACTTCAAAATGATTCTTTACGAAAAAAACTCAGTGTCAATGTATTGCAAAAAATAATATCTACTGCCTGGGAAAATTCCGCAATTGAACATGCCTTGTTGTTGGGGAAAATTGCCGATGAAAAAATGGTACTACGGTACAATCTCCCGTCTATCAAGTTTGATCACCTCAACAATATGACTACCGATATCGGAATCATTCAATTTTCAAAAATCAACCAGCCAGATATTAATTCCGGATATACACTGGATGATAACGCCCGTGCACTGATTGCCTGTTGCATGTATTTCAAATTAACCGGTGATGAAAAAAGTGTGTTTTACATACAGAAATATCTGAATTTTGTTAAGTATTGCCAATTACCTTCCGGTGATTTCTTAAATTATGTCGACCAGGGGAGCCATTTTACTGACCAGAACAAAGCAGTAAATCTGGATGATTCCAACGGGAGGGCTATCTGGGCTTTGGGATACTTGATCTCATTGATTGATCTGCTTCCCACAAAAATAATACTTGAAGCTGACAGAATACTCGCTAAATCGCTCCTTACATTTGACAGGGTTCATTCTACGAGAGCAATGTCCTTTGCTATCAAGGGGGTGTATTATTATCACCACACCATGAAATCGAGCGAAAATCTACTTCTGACCAAAACCTTAGCCAATCGGTTGGTACAGATGTACAAACACGAATCGACAAGAGAATGGGAATGGTTCGAGGGATATCTCACTTATGCCAACAGCATCTTACCGGAAGCTATGTTGTATGCATGGTTGTTGACTGGTGAAGAAAATTACAAGGAGATCGCAAATTCGTCCCTGGATTTTCTGCTCTCGCATACCTTCAATCAAAATGGAATCGAAGTAATTTCCAACAAAGAATGGTTTTTCAGGGGTGGGGAAACAGGGAAATTTGGTGAACAACCTATTGATGTTGCCTATACTATCATGACATTAAGCAAATTCTACGATGTATTTGATAACGACAAAATGTATGAAAAAATGGTTACAGCATTCAATTGGTTTTTAGGGGAAAACCGTTTGCACCAAATTGTTTACAACCCCTGTACCGGAGGCTGCTATGATGGATTGGAAGAGAGGAATGTTAACCTCAATCAGGGTGCTGAATCAACGATTAGTTACCTGATGGCCAGATTAACCATTGAAAAGTATAATAAGTAACAACCGGATCTGTTCAAATAAACTTATCTGCTTTGAAAACTCTGAGAATAGATACAGAAAAAACAAAATCTGTGGCCCTCATCATAGCGCATCCTGATGATGAAACATTGTGGGCCGGAGGAACGATCCTTTCACATCCTGAGTGGAACTGGTTTATTGTTTGTCTTTGCCGTCGCAGCGACAAGGAACGGGCCTCCAAATATAGCAAGGTGGTTAAGATTCTTAAGGCCAAGGGGATTATGGGTGACCTCGACGATGGTCCTCAGCAAATACCATTGGATGATAGTGAGGTGGAGAATAGTATCCTGGAGTTATTACCCCTGAAACATTATGATTTGCTGATTACCCACAATATTAACGGAGAATATACAAGGCACCTCAGGCATGAGGAGATAAGCAAAGCTGTGATAAAGCTTTGGCAGTCAGGCGAAATTGATGCTGATGAACTATGGACATTCGCTTACGAAGATGGCAACAAGGCCTATTTCCCAATTGCTGTCGAAAAGGCATCGGTTTTTAAGCAATTACCGCAAAACATCTGGAACAAAAAATACAACATTATTACAGAATCATACGGTTTTGATCAGAATAGCTGGGAAGCCAAAACAGTACCTCATGCTGAAGCATTCTGGCAATTCACCAATCTGCTTCATGCTAAAAACTGAGTTAGCAATTTGTAAATGAGACAATTCTAATTATCAATAACTAATTATTTTTTCAATTTTCACATTTTCACATTTTCACATTTTCACATTTTCACATTTATTTTCATGAAAGTATTAGTAATGTACGATTACCCTCCATCCCCCGGAGGGCTTGCAACTCAGGGAGACCTCTTATACAAGGGTCTTCTGGGAATGGGCGTTGATGCCCGTGCAGTTCACTTCGAATCGGCTCAGGAAAAAGAGTGGTACTATCGCTGGTTTGAACCGGATGTTGTTATTGGAGTAGGATACTGGGGCCACACTCCGCAATTGGTGCTACATCCTCAGCGATACGGGATCCAGCCAGTCCCATGGTTGGTGGCAGATGGTTATATCGCGAATTATCAGGAAGTTTTGAATACCCTTCCTTTGATTTTGGTTACATCAAACTGGGTCAAAGAGATGTATGTCCGCGATGGCATTCATGGTGATCGAATTGAAGTGCTTCCCGTTGGATGTGATACAGATTCTTTCATCCCGTTTGAAAAAAATGATCCGAAAATTCTTGCCGTACGTGAAGCTTTAGGAATCTCACCGGAACAACTGATGATTCTTACAGTTGGTGGTGATGCTGCATCCAAAGGTGCGCAGGAGGTAATGCAAGCCCTTGCTATTATTGATTCAAAAGCGCCTGACTGGAAATATGTATGCAAAGTGTGGCCGCAACCCCGCACCAAAATTCAAAATCTTGCTGATTTACAAATGGCATCAGACCTTGGCATTGAAAAAAATGTCACCTATGAGACCAACACGATCTCAAGGAATTTCATGCCATATTTGGTAGGTGCATGTGATATTTATGCTGCCCCTTCGCGGCTTGAAGGATTTGGTATGCCCCAGGTTGAAGCCGGGGCTTGCGGAAAGCCTGTCATAAGCATAAAGGCAATGGGAATGCTGGATACCTTAATTGACGGTGAAACAGCATTTTTGGCCAATGTGGCACAGCGAATTGTTGTCAATGAGGTAACAATTGGAGGCGAGTCGGGATTTGAGGAAAAACACAAACTGATTTTTGAAGTTCCGCGAACCGTGGATTACCGTGCCAATGTTCAGGATATAGCCAAATATTTATTGATTCTTATGAAAGACGCAAGTCTTCGTGACAAAATGGGGAAAGCAGGTCGGGAAAGAGTGGTAGCGAACTTTGACTACCGCATTGTGGCAAAACGATTTGTTCAGATCATCAACGAAAAATTGGGAATTTACTAATGTTGAAATGTGAAAATGGAAAACTGGCAAGAGATTGAAGATGCTAAGAAAGCTGCGATTGAGGTGCTGCTGCACAATGCTCACGGACCCTACTCGGGACTCCCTCGTACTGCAGGATGGGGCTATCCTGAACCATATACCAGGGATTTGATGTTTTCCATTCTTGGCATAGCCGTAACCGGAAATATAAAATTACTCGGAAGCATCAGAAAAGTGCTGGAAACACTGGCAAAAAATCAAACACGCCATGGTCATATACCTTCGTTGGTTCATGATAAGGAAGACCGAGGATCCAGCGATACAACTCCATTATTTTTGATGGCAGTTGGCATTTATAGAAAAGTATCAGCTGAACCGGATTTTTTAACTGAAGCAGTTGACAAAGCGCTGATCTGGATGGAATACCAAAGTCCGTCTGACCGTTACCTTGTTGCCCAGCAACCTACCAGCGACTGGCGCGATGAACAATGGGTAACAGGATATGGACTGTTTGTAAATACAATTGTATACAGCTACTTGCGTCTCTTGGGCAAGGACGAGCGAGCAGAGCATGTTCGATGTGAAATGGGCCGGTTTACCATCGTCGATGGTTCAGGTCACCACCATTTGCACGAAGGCCTCGTAGTGAAACATAAACCATATTTTGCTTTCTGGTCTTACAAAATTCATAGCAGTGAAAGGTTCGATCTTCTTGGTAATGCACTGGCTATTCTTTCCGGATTGGCAACTCCTTCCAGAGCCAATGAGATGATTTCGTGGATCGAAGAGGAGTGCGAAGCCATGCGCCTTCGGGGAGAATTGTCAATTCATCTGCCACCAAATTTTTTCCCTTATATAAGACCTGAGGATGCCGAGTGGCTTCCAAGGTATTTGATATATAACAACCCGGGAGAGTACCACAACGGAGGCATTTGGCCATTTATTTGCGGGTTTTATGTGGCTGCCCTGGTTGCAGCCAAAAGGTTTAAACTGGCAAAAGAGAAACTCATTGAGCTTACTCATTTGGTAACATTGTCTAATTCAGGTGAACTCCAATTCGGTTTCAATGAGTGGATAAAAGCCCAAAACGGCATACCCATGGGCCAGGATTGGCAAACCTGGAGTGCGGCACTTTATCTTTATGCTGTTAAATGTGTGGAGCTAAATGAAACTCCATTTTTTGAAGAAATGCGCAATTACCACAAAGAATCAAAAAATCCGGATTGATCCTGTGTGAATCATGTAACTCTTTACCGGAATTGTGTAAAGCATTTCTGCCCATATAAACAGACCTTTGTATTGTGAAGATTCATTCACAATTGATATTCAATAAAATGCAAACGTTAAAAAACACGACAATGGCCTGCACAAGGGTCGCAAAATTCACCAGAAATAGTCTTTTGTTTAAAACGAATATTCTCTGACAAAAATTATAATGATGAAGGTTGCTATTGGTTTACTAATTATCCTGTTGCTAAAGGTATCCCAATCAAATGCTCAGGAAATATCTAATCCCCCACTTAAAATGGCAACTCCTTTTTCGTCAGGAGAAAAGCTTACCTATCAGGTAAAGTATGGCTTTTTAGTAGGTGGTTATACAACCTTTACGCTTTCTGATACCATTTATAAAAGTAAGCCAGTCTTCCATGCCAGGGCAATTGGACAAACTTCCGGAATTGCCAACACGATTTACGGGGTAAAAGACATTTACGAAAGCTGGTTCGATAAAAACACAACCTTGCCATTCAAACAGATCAGGAATATCAAGGAAGGTCGCTATACGCTTTACAACGAGGCAATCTACAACCGGAGAAACAATACAGTCTATTCAAAACTTTCCGGAGAACATCAGGTTCCTGAAAAGATTTTGGATCTGTGTTCTACCTTTTATTACATCAGAAGAGTCGATTTCTCAAAAATAAATGAAGGTGATATCCTATTTGTAAATATGTATTTCGCTGACGAAGTATTTCCTTTCCACCTCAGATACGATGGTCGGGAAACAATCAGGACCAAAAATGGCAAGATGAACTGCATTAAAATAAGTCCGGTTGTTGAAGTCGGTCGTATGTTCGAAACAAAAGATGATATGACCATTTGGTTTACTGACGACGATAAATGTATTCCGGTTTTGGTTCGAATGGAATTGCGTATTGTAGGAGCCGTTATCCTAAAACTTGTCAAATATGAAAATGTAAATGATGCATTGGCAAACGGAAATTGAATCATTTTGAGAGATCCTGTTTCATTAAGGAGTATCCCGCATTTGCGGGATTTTTTTTATACCTGTGAATTATGTAACTCATTGTAAATATTTTGTAACATTTCTGGGACAAAAGCTGCTTAACTTGGCGTATTAATAAATCTGAAATAGGGACAGATGCAATAGCAAGAATTAGTTGCAACACATCTTTCTAAATCCAATGAAAAAAAATAACAATATGAAAAAATTTAGCTTAAGTTTAACAGTTTTGCTGATGTGCTCTTTATTCACTTTTGCTCAGGACAAAGTAAAGACCGAGCCTTACCCCAATTGGGAGGTCGGGGTAAGTTTGGGAGTAACAAATTTCGCCGGATCTACCAACATTGCCAAAGGCAAATCCTGGGAGCATTTTAACAATTATAAAAGTAACTTGAACCTTGGTTACGGATTGTTTATCAGGAGAAATTTCACCAGCGTATTCGCGTTCGAGGGCGCTTACAACGGGACTACTCTAACAGGTACGCCAAAAGCAACAAATGTCGCTGGTAAGGCATTTAAAACCGGTATCAACGAGTTAGATCTGAATACTGTCTGGAACATGAACAATCTCTTTTCCAGGAACAAATTTGATCGAAAGGTATATTGGTATACCAAACTGGGTGTAGGTTGGACCCATGTGAACAACAAAGAATTTACCAACCCAACTGCAATGAAGCCTTGGAGAGAATTAACCATTCCTATCGGAACCGGTATAGCCTTTCGCTTGAGCGAAAATGTAAAGTTTCACATTGGAACACAGTGGAGTTGGGTCAATTCAAATCGATTGGATGGTGATAATCAGGGTGGAACCGGAACTGACTACCTGATTGCTCATATCCGCGAACAATATTTGTACACGCACGCTGGATTATCCTTCATTTTTGGCAGAAGAGTTGTGAAAGAAGTACCTGTTGTAGTTGTAGTCCCAGCGCCTCAACCGGAACCAAAAAAAGAACCAAAACCAGAACCAAAACCAGTTCCTGTGCCACCACAAGCTCCAGTAATTATTTATGTTCAACCGGCCGTTGTTGGAAATGTTTACAACATTCTTTTCGGCTTTAATTTCGGATTTGACAAGTCCAATATTGATGGTAAATCATCTACAGAACTTGATCGTCTAATAAGGGATCTGGTCGATAATCCAACGGTTGATGTTGAAATTGCCGCTCATGCTGATTCACGAGGTTCGGCAGCCTACAACATGAAACTTTCTGAAAGACGCGGCCAATCATTAATGGATTATCTCGTGGGGAAAGGTATTGATGCTTCAAGAATTAAAGTAACTGCCTATGGCGAAACAATGTTAACAAACAGGTGTTCAGATGGAGTTAAATGCTCCGAAGCAGAACATGCGGCCAACCGCCGGGCAGTAGCTACCATTGTAGTTTGGAAGAAGAACTAAGATGTTGATTTGATTACAGATCAAGCAAGCACACAAAAAGAGAGGTTGTCATTTTGACAGCCTCTCTTATTTATGGAACATGCCTCCGTTTGAAATCATTGTTCAGAGCAACAAACAGCCACTTACTTCTCCTTTTGTATGGTAAGGCTGGATTTAATTCCGGATAAGATAGATTTGAAGCAATAATTAAAAAGAAATTTTTCAGGATCTCTCTCATTATAGATGATCCCCCTTCTTATTTCTTTTCCAGGTAATGGATTGGAGTTTAATATCTTAATATTGGCAATAAGAGAACCTAATCGCTCTTTCACTGCTGTATTATCATCCGTCCGTTTGTTTTTCAGTGTGACATCCAATCCATGGTAAAGTAGTGTCATTTTGCCTGTTGCTTTGGTATTATTTGCAGTAAAGCTGAAATTCATCGCGTCAATTTTACCGGTTGTTACATTGATAAAAGCATTTTTCTCAAGGATAGGGTTCAATTCACCGGCATCCATTTCCGACAGACTACCATTCAAAGAAAATGTATTTTGCCGGTCAAAGAGTCTACCTTTTAATCGAATGGCCAATTTACCTTTTCCCATCAGTAAAGCGTTAACATTGAGCTTTAGATAGGCCTTCTCCCTTTTGTAAATAGTGTCGTTCGAAAGATTATAAATCTTAGCATTTACCTCAGTAAAACTAATTTGGCCCGCTGTGTTTGCCTCTTTGGCATGTTCTTTATAGGTAACACTACCGGCTAATAGAGATATGGAATCAATTTTAACATAACCGGGATAATTGTATATCATATTTTGAAATACCTCCTTGTTCACATGTTTGAATTTTATTCGCTTGTCACTAAAAGCATTCAAATCCATTTCTCCGATTTCTATACCGGAGCTTTTCAGAATACCGGATTTTATATACTTTGAAACGGAAAGTTTTTGAACAAGTAGCTTTTTAAAGTCTGCTTCAATTCTGTCTGTTTGATATGTGTTGCGAGAAGTGAAAGCGTATTCGTTGTAATTAGGGTGAATTGAAAAACTGTTGGCGGTAAGTGTTTTTGTTGTTTCGGAATATTTAATACGGCTGGCTTTAAAGCTGTACAAGCTGTCTGATGAAACAGAAAGAAGTTCGTCTGCTTCAAAATCAAAAGCATTGAGGATAGAAGGAGAAATGGTATCTAATTTTGCAACATGCAGTTTATACCCCATTAAAATACCGTTTTTTATTCGATATGATTTTGCACTTAATTTATTGCCAAACGATCCCAAGAGAGATTTTTAGGATATTTTTTTTTGACATGGCGTTAAATTTTGTTGTTATTTGTTTATGGAATCGTTTAGGGCTTCTTTCGCTCTCTTCTTAAAAAATCCCCGAAGTAAGATATTGTGCTGAGCCGCTTCAAGATCTTCATCCAATTTTTTAGAGCTGCTCTCCAAATTCTTAATAGTTTCTTTCAAACGGGCACCTGCTTCTTCATCATGTAGCAACACCCCAATTGTAGAATGAGGATTGCTTCCTGCCTTTTTAATATTTGTAACAAACAATGAGGCTGTGTCTGCCATTTGCCGGAGTTGCAAAACTGAGGCCTTTACCGAATTAAAAACCACAGTATCTGTTGTCAGTTCATTCACAAGGGTACCTTTTTTATTTAAGCCGGAGCTGAAGGCGACCAGAGAGCTAACCAATTGTTGCGCCTTTACTGATGCGATCTGAAGTGAAGCAGTGGCAGAATTGATGTTTACATAGATGGAACTGTCATTCAATAGTTTCCCCATGGTTCCTTCTCCGGATACCAACTTATGACTAAGGGTTTTGAAATCGGTAGTTATGGCGAGCAGGTTGGAATTGTTCTCCTGTAAGGTTTTAATCATATCCTCTGATGTAAAAGTCTTTTCCACTGCCAAAGTATCTCCATCCTGCACAGAAGGCAATTTTTCAGTTCCACCGTAAATAACCAGTATTTTATTTCCTATCAATCCATCGCTGCTTATCTTGACCATGGCGTCTTTCGGGATATACTTCTGTGCTTTTCTCTCAATATTCATGGTGACTTCTACCTGAGATTTCCCAAAAAAATTAAGGTTGCTTACAGTTCCTATTTTTACCCCTGACAACCAGACGTTGTTACCCCCTTGCAATCCTCCCACATCATCAAAGAGAGAATATACCTGCATTTTTCGGCTAAAGGTTTCCCTGAGGTCTCCAACAATAAGAATTCCGGCCAAAAGAAAAGCCAATCCTATAAAAATAAAGAGACCCACTATAACTGCATGTTTATTAGGTGATTCATTCATGGTTTATTGTATAAAATTATAATCGAAGAAAGCTTTTACCTGTTCGTCATTTGTATCGAATACCTCGTCGAAGGTTCCTACTTTTAAAAATTCACCTTCAATTAGCATGGCAATACGATTTGCTGAATTTTTTGCACAGGTGAGATCATGGGTAATAATGACTGAACTGGTGTTGTATTTTTGCTGAACTTCATTGATCAATTCAATGATTTCGGCACTTGTAATTGGATCAAGACCTGATGTTGGTTCATCGTACAGCATGATCTCAGGTTTAAGTATTAGTGTCCGTGCAATACCGATTCTTTTGCGCTGTCCGCCAGAAAGATCTGATGGCATTTGTTTCAGCTTATCTGTAAGACCCACAGCCTCCAATACCTCTTCAACGGCATCATCTACCTCCTTTTTGTTGATATTCTTCCTGTTCATGGTCAACGGAAAGGCCAAATTCTGGTAAACATTCATGCTGTCGTACAGTGCACTGTTTTGAAAAGAGAATCCAATGCGTATCCGCAGAGCATTCAGCTCCTTGCTCTCCAATTGATCAACATGTTGTCCAAGCACTACTACCTCTCCCCTATCCGGCTTAAGCAAGCCTACTATTATTTTTATTAAGACAGATTTTCCAGTCCCGGATTTGCCTAAAACAGCAACATTTTCGCCTTTGAAAAGATTAAAATTGATTCCTTTTAATACCTCCAGGTCACCAAACGATTTGAATAATCCGCTGATTGAAATAACTGAATCTTCCTTGTCAATACTATGCTGCTTTAATTTTTTCATTGCAAATATTATCTCATCCAATTGGAAATCTGAACAATAATTACCTCTTCAATAAATATCAGGAACATGGCAAGCACAACCGCCTGATTTGCAGCTTTACCTACACCACGTGTTCCCTGAGTGGCATGATAGCCTTTGTAACATCCCACAATGCCTATTGTAAATCCGTAAACTATGGTTTTGACCACAGATGTGGTGATATCAAGAAAGTTGATGGTTTTAAATGCACTTTGATAGAAACTGATCATGCTGCTGGTTTCTTCGGCATGCACATTCAGGTATGAACCGTACAACGCCACGAAGCTGCAATACAATGCGAGTACAGGAATGGTCAAAGTGGTGGCTATAACACGTGTAACTACCAAATATTTAAAGGGATTGATGGCAGAAACCTCCATGGCATCAATTTGTTCTGTCACCCTCATTGAACCGAGTTCTGCTCCAATGCTTGATCCGACTTTACCGGCACAAATGAGTGCAGTAACCAACGGACCCAGCGCCTTGATGATTGCAATACCGATTAAAGAAGGGAGCCATGAGGTTGCCCCAAAATCTTCCAAAGATGGACGCGATTGCTTGGTGAAAACTATACCAACAATGAAACCTGTCAAAGAAATTAATGCCAGCGATTTTAAGCCCACCTCGAAACACTGATTGATTACTTCACGCAGGTGAAAAGGCCTTTTAAATGCCTCCTTAAAAAAAAGGGCAGTAAATAGATAGGCCTTATGAATACCACTAAAATATTCATCAACGCCTTTCGAAAAGGTGTATTTGTTCCTCATTCTGTTAAACATCAGGGGACTGCATAATTAAAGTCAAAGATGAAAAGTTCAGGATCGGATAGTGTTACATTGTTTTAGAAAAAATTTACATGATTCACACTTTAATGGAAGAATGGTGCTATTGGTATCAGTTATGCAAGGGAAGCGAGGTTAAAAGTTCCAGGAGAAAGGATCATTAAACAAACTTCCCCTTTATAAAAGGTGTGAATCATATAACTCTTAACCGTAATTGTGTAACGCTTTCTGTTAAGGAATGAATCAACTTTACAAAGTGAAAATTCATTCACAAGATAATACCACTACAATGAAAAAAATATTTTTTCTTGGCAGTTTAGCAGTATTGTTGCTGACATTGGGATCCTGCACCACACAAGGTTATGTTACTTCAGAACCAACCTATGTAGAATATGCCAGACCAAATCGTCCAAGCAATCTCCATATCTGGATCGATGGTGATTGGGTTTACAATCGTCAAAGTCAGGTGTATGTAAGGCAAAATGGCCATTGGCAGAAACCAAACCGCAACCGCACTTATGTAACAGGAAGTTGGCAATCAACACCTCAGGGACTTCGCTGGGAATCAGGTTATTGGCGCAGATAATAGTTTCAGGGTTTATTCTGACCGATTTATATACAAAACTCGTTCCAATTTATTGGAGCGGGTTTTCCCCCAAAAAAAGCAATGAATTGTTTTCCTGCAAGTGCCGGAATACTTAAAAAAAAATCAGATGAAAAAAATACTTATCGCACTGGATTACGATCCGACTGCACAAAAGGTTGCTGAAGACGGTTACGATTTGGCCAAGTCAATGGGCGCAGAAGTAACGCTGCTCCATGTTATATCAGATCCGGTCTTTTATTCATCGTCCGACTACTCCCCCATTATGGGGTTTTCAGGTTATCTCAACAACGATCCCCTGCAGCAGAATACTCTGGAAGTGCTGAAATCTGCCTCTCTCAATTTTTTGGCTAAGTCAAGAAATCACCTTGGCGATTCAGCCATTCACATTGATGCGGAGGATGGTGACGTAGCGGACATAATCCTAAAGACAGCTAAAAAGATACATGCAGATCTCATTGTGGTGGGCTCTCACAGCCACAAATGGTTGGAAAATATTGTCATGGGAAGTGTTACAGGAGAAGTTCTGAAACACACAACCATCCCGCTTTATATCATTCCAACGAAAAAACACAAATAATTCAAAATTGGCAATACTTCCTGATTATCAGAAACATATATGTTGATTTTCAAACAAGACTCCTAATGTGTGAATGATGTAAGTTATTATCAGAATAGTGTAACATGTCAGGAAGCTTTACCCCCTACTTTTATTTACATACTTAATATTAAAACAACAACATGAAAAAGACAATTTTTTTTGGACTCTTAATGATTTTCACATTGAGCTCTACCCTGGCATTTTCAAGCAATACAGCTAAAAAGGCTGCTACTGAAAATTCTGCCGTTTTGACTAAAACCGAGAACAAACTATCAGCTGAAGAGATTGCTGTTTTAACGGCACGGGTCGAAACAATCCGGAACATGGATAAATCAGCCATGACATCTTTGGAAAAGCGCGAGCTTAGAAAAGAGATGAAGGGAATTAAAGAAAATGTGCGTAAAAGTGGTGAAATCATCTACATCAGCGGTGGTACTCTTTTAATTATTATTCTGATTATCATTTTAATCTGATCAATACATTAACGATCTTTTTGTCACCAGGAATCATCGGATCAAATATGCAGTACTTCTAGTATTGCATATTTATTTCTATGCAAATCAGAAGTCAGAGGAATCTTTGAATAAAGATCTACTGATAGTTTTTATACCTTTCAATCATCAAAGAAAAATCATTTGGCGTGTTTCATTTCAGGACACTTTTTCAAATTTCTTTAATCCGCCGGGATGTAATTCTTCTTCTGGCCCTTAACTGGATTAGCTACAACGCTTTATCCCAGAAGTATTTTCAGCAAGAGGTAAACTACAAAATTCAGGTTTCGCTTGATGATAAACTCCATGAATTGCATGGATTTGAAACTGTCGAATATATTAACAACTCACCCGATAGCCTCTATTTCCTCTATTTCCATCTGTGGCCAAACGCTTATTCCAACAACCAGACAGAATTGGCAAAACAGATTGTCAATTCGAAGGGAAAACAAAAATTATTTAAAGATCCAGAATTGACCGGATTTATTGATTCATTGAACTTTAACGTCAACAATCAATCCGTTCAATGGCATTTATTGCCTGGTCAACCCGATATCTGCCGGATAATTCCCAATCTACCCATCAGGCCAGGCGACACCATTAAAATTACTACTCCATTCCATGTAAAAATACCCAAAGGAGTAACCTCCAGACTTGGACATATCGGAGAATCATATCAAATATCCCAATGGTATCCCAAGCCGGCAGTTTACGATAATTCTGGCTGGCATCAAATGTCTTACCAGGATCAGGGCGAGTTTTATTCCGAATTCGGCAGCTTTGATGTAAGCATAACTCTGCCGGCTAACTATATCGTCGGTGCAACCGGAAACCTGCAGAATGACCAGGAAGTGGAAAGGTTGAATCTACTTGCCTCAGATTCTGCCTGGCAAACAAGTCAGGATTCCAAAAATATTGGATTCCCTCCTTCTTCATCCCAAATGAAAACACTCCGCTACACAGAACATCAGATCCACGATTTCGCATGGTTTGCTGATAAGCGATTTCATGTTTTAAAGGGAAAAGTGATACTTCCCAACTCAGGAAGGGCTGTAACCACCTGGATCATGTTTACCAACCAACAGGCTGAATATTGGAAAGATGCCCTCCCCTATGTGAACAGATCAATTCAGAAATTTTCTGTTTGGAATGGTGATTATCCCTACAAAAGTTTTGCAGTTGTTCAAAGTGCCCTGACAGCAGGAGATGGTATGGAATATCCTGGCATTACTGTGATAGGTAGTGTAAAGGATGGCTATGCCCTTGATGAAGTTATTGCTCACGAAGTTGCACATAACTGGTTTTATAGCGCCCTGGGATCCAACGAAAGGCGTTATCCGTTTATGGATGAGGGTATCACCAGCGCCAATGAGGTACGATATATGCAGGAAAGGTATCCAGAAAAAAAATTGTGGGAGATCTATGTGAACAATATAAAACTGGCAAAATTCTTTCACATCGATCAAATGCCTGTGAAGCAGATTAGAGAACTTGAATGGCTGTCACAAGCTCGGGATAACCTGGAACAACCGATTAATCTAACATCCTCAGCGTACAATTCTTTGAATTACAGTTTGATGATCTACACCAAAGCCGGAATGTGTTTCAATTACCTGAGGTCCTATCTGGGCGATTCTACTTATGATTCAGCCATGCAGGAATATTACAGGCTATGGAAGTTCAAACATCCCGGACCACAAGATTTGAAAAATGTATTTGAATTGGTAACGGGCAAAGAATTGACCTGGTTTTTTAATGATCTGCTTGGCACTACCAAAAGATTGGATTACAAATTGGTTCAATTCACCGGACAGAAATTGCTGCTTGAAAACAGAGGCGAGTTGGTATCTCCGGTGTTAATAGCAGGAATGAACGGAGATTCAATTTGTTTTGAAAAATGGGTCGAAGGTTTTCAAGATCAAAAATGGATTGAAGTTCCCGAAGGAAGTTATTCCGAATTAAAAATTGATCCTGAACATCTAATGCCTGAACTTTTCAGGCTTAATAACAACATCAGGAGAACAGGTCGCTTCCCCAAAGTTGATCCTTTTCGGACTCAACTTTACTTTTCGCTCGAAGATCCTGAAAAGCGATACCTGATGTATATTCCAGCCCTAAACTGGACCAGGGAAAACGGTATGATGATCGGCATCGCTTTGCACAATGGATTCCTAACTCCCAAACCTTTTGAATATTTTGTGATGCCGTTTATTGGATTAAAAAATCATGCAATGGCCGGATTTGGGAAGATAGCATACAACATCACTCCTTACGATAAATTAATCAGGCTGGCAAAGCTCTCCCTTGAAGGAACACAGTTTGGAGCGCCCGGCAATCAAAACTATCATTTTCTAAAAGCCGGCACAGAGCTTTTTTTCAGATCCGGCTTTATGGCAAAGTCCTTAATTCATAAGGTATTTGGAAACCTTATAGCAGCCTCAGACCTTCTAAAGATTGATCTTCAGCAAAAAGCCGGGACAAATTATTACCTAATGTTTGGATACCAGCTGGGAAAGACCGGTTTCGTCAATCCTTTCAAACTTTCAACTTACGCCGAATCCAGCCATTCATATATGAAGACAGCTGCAGAGCTCAACTACAAATTTAGCTATCCCGGAAAGAAAGATGGTTTGGATATAAGGCTTTTCGCAGGAGCCATGCTAAAAAACAATTCCAATGCTCCCTTTTATGCCCTTTCAGCCAGCGCCAGAAGTGGACGTGAACAATATATGTTTCAGGGAACAAATCCGGATCGTTTTGCTGTTTTTCCATCCAGTTTCTGGTCAAGGCAAATGACTGTCACAGAAGGAGGCCTGGTTTCGCCGGTCAATCAAATTCTTGGATACAGTCGCTGGCTAATCTCCTTGTCGCTTTCGAGCAGTTTACCCGGAAAAACGAGTCGTATACCGGTAAAACCTTTTGCCAATCTGTTGCTGAATGATCATGGAATCGGACCGGATCATAATTCTCCAATCTTCTTTGAAGCGGGTCTAAAGGCTGGTTTGTGGAATTTCTTTGAAATTTATATTCCACTGCTGGTATCAGAAAACATCCAATCTGCTGTTCCATCATTTAATAGCAGGATTCGTATCATATTTAACCTTAACTCATTAAGCCAAAACAAACTAAATTCCGGAATAGGTATTCAAATACGTTGAAGGAAAGTACTGTTTTCCTGATATGTGAATTATATAAAATATATCCTGAATTGTGTAATTCTTTCCGGCAACAAGAAAATAACTTTAACATCATTGAAAGCTCTGTAAATAAGCTTCTCTGTCGAAAAAAAGGTCGATTGGATTATTCGTTCCGATGAGCAATTGGATACCAGAAAATAAGGAGGTAAATTTATGGATAGAAATCCTATAAAAATATTGGAAAGCCTGGGACAGTCAATCTGGCTCGACTATATCCGGCGTGATTTTATTGCGAGTGGCCAACTCCAGCGCTTAATTGATGAAGACGGACTTAGCGGTTTGACTTCAAACCCCTCTATCTTCAAGAAATCAATTACAGAAAGCAACCTATACGATGCCGACATTCAAGCAATATCTATTACAACAAAAGATCTTAATGCAATTTATGAAGCTATCAGCCAACAGGATATACAAAATGCCGCTGACCTTTTCAGACCATTGTATGAAAAGAGTGATGGTGGAGATGGTTATGTGAGTTTGGAGGTTAACCCGCATCTGGCTTATGACACCTTAGGTACTATTGAAGAAGGATACAGGTTATGGGCAACACTGAACAGGCCAAACATTTTAATCAAAGTTCCGGCTACCGTTGAAGGCATACCAGCCATAAGGCAACTCATCAGCGAAGGAATCAATGTAAATGTTACTTTGCTATTTTCATTACCACGTTACAGGCAGGTAACTGACGCATTCATTGCCGGGATCAAGGATCGTATCAACAAAGGCAAATCTCCAAAGAATGTTGTTTCTGTTGCAAGTTTCTCTTTAAGTCGTCTGGATGCGGAAATCGATCGAAAAGAAGAAGATTCTGTTGCCTCTTGGGGGGAACAGGCTCATTTTGCATCCAGGATACGTGGACAACTTGCCATATCAATCGCAAAAATTGCATACAAAATTTACCGACAAATTTTTGAAAGTGAAGAGTTTCTCAATCTTGGCGCTTCACCACAGCGGCTGTTATGGGCCAGTACAACTCCGCAAAACCCTGATTATCGCGACTTAAAATATGTGGAGGCGCTTATCGGTCCAAATACTGTCAGCGCCATTAGGCTCAAAACTCTCGAAGCATATCGTGATCACGGTAATCCGGAATCCCTTTTAGAAGCTAATTTAGAAGAGGCTTCCCTGGTATGGTCCAAATTGTCCGAAGCTGGTATCAATATTAAAGAGATTACTGAGAAATTAGAAACTGATGGGATTGATAAATTTATTCAATCCTACGATAAGTTAATCCAGGTTTTATCGAAAAAATCGAGGATCTGCTGATCGTGTGATATTAAATAGATTGAAATAAGACAGCATGGGGGAAAATAAAAATTCAGACAAGAAAATTGTTGCCAAAACAAGAAAAAAGGGGAATAAAAATAAACCACTTTCAAAGGAACTGCTGAGAAAGATGGATGCCTATTGGCGTGCTGCAAACTATCTGTCTGTCGGCCAACTCTATCTTCGCGACAATCCATTGCTTCATAAACCCCTTAATCTGTCTCATGTAAAGTCGATGCTGCTTGGTCATTGGGGCACAACTCCGGGACAAAACTTTATTTATGTGCACCTGAACAGGATTATCAAAGAACATGATCTGAATATGATTTATATTTCAGGCCCTGGTCATGGGGGACCTGCACTGGTGGGTAATACTTATCTCGAAGGAACTTACAGCGAAATATATCCGAATATCAGTCAGGATGAGGCCGGAATGAAACGACTTTTTACGCAATTCTCCTTCCCCGGAGGAATACCAAGTCATGTTTCCCCCGAATGTCCGGGATCAATCCATGAAGGTGGAGAGTTGGGATATTCACTTAGCCATGCCTTTGGAGCAGCATTCGACAATCCTGAACTGGTCGTTGCCTGCATTGTCGGTGATGGCGAAGCCGAAACGGGTCCACTGGCAACTGCATGGCACTCTAACAAATTTCTAAATCCTATCACCGATGGAGCCGTATTGCCAATTCTGCACCTCAACGGCTACAAAATAGCCAATCCAACTGTGTTGGCCCGGATTTCACATAAGGAATTGAATCAAATGCTTAAAGGCTTTGGCTGGAAACCATATTTTGTAGAAGGGGATGATCCAAAAAAGATGCACCGGCTTATGGCTGTTGCCTTGGAAAAGGCAATCCTGAAAATTAATAAAATACAAAGTCGCGCCCGTAGCAAAAACGACCCCACCCGACCTCGCTGGCCGATGGTAGTCCTCAATTCACCCAAAGGCTGGACTGGACCGGATGTTGTGGATGGAGTTCAAATAGAGGGCACATCCCGGGCACATCAAATTCCTCTCCAGGTAGATTTAGAACATCAGGATCATCTGAATCTTCTCGAGAACTGGATGAGAAGCTATCACCCTGAAAAACTCTTCGATAAGCACGGAAGACTTTTATCGGAATTGGCCGAACTGGCGCCGAAGGGCAATCGTAGGATGGGAGCGAATCCACATGCAAATGGCGGGCTGCTGCTTCAAGACCTGAATATGCCTGATTTTCGGAATTTCGGGGTGAATGTACCCTTTCCAGGATCGGTTCAGGCAGCTGATGCACATGAACTTGGTGTATTCCTTCGCGAAGTGGTCAGGCTCAATCGCGAACAACGCAATTTCAGGATATTCGGTCCTGATGAAACCCTCTCCAACCGATTGAACGCCGTTTTCGAAGTCACAAACCGGCAATGGCTGGCCCGGACTGAAGAGAATGATGAGTTTTTGGCTACAGATGGTCGGGTTATGGAAATGCTGAGTGAGCATCAATGTGAAGGTTGGCTTGAAGGTTATCTGCTTACCGGAAGGCATGGATTGTTCAACTGTTACGAGGCATTTATACACATCGTTGATTCGATGTTTAATCAGCATGCCAAATGGCTAAAAATTAGCGCGGAACTACCTTGGCGCAAAAAAATCGCATCCTTGAATTACCTGCTTGCCTCCCATGTGTGGCAACAGGCACACAACGGATTCACCCACCAGGATCCGGGTTTCATCGATCACGTAGTCAACAAAAAATCGTCTATCGTACGGGTTTACCTTCCGCCAGACGCCAACTGTCTGCTTTCGGTATGGGATCATTGTTTGAGGAGCCGGCATTATGTCAATGTTGTTGTAGCCGGTAAATACCAGGCGCCTCAGTGGTTGACCATGGAAGAGGCCGTATTGCATTGTACAAAAGGAATTGGAATTTGGCAATGGGCCAGCAATGACCAGGGAACTGAACCTGATGTGGTAATGGCATGCTGTGGTGACGTCCCTACACTTGAGGCGCTTGCCGCTGTTTCCATTCTGCGCCAGTATCTGCCATCCTTGAAAATCAGGTTGATCAATGTGGTCGATCTGATGAAACTTGAACCGAATACCGAGCATCCGCACGGGCTGAGCGATCATGATTTTGACGAATTGTTTACCAGGGACAAGCCTGTTGTTTTCGCGTTCCATGGTTATCCCTGGTTGGTGCATCGCTTAACTTACCGTCGAACGAACCATGAGAACATACATGTTCGTGGTTACAAAGAAGAAGGAACAATCACAACCTACTTCGATATGACGGTTTTAAATGATTTGGATAGGTTTCACCTGGTGAAGGATGTCATCATTCGGTTACCACACATGGGCGTTAAAGGCGCAAAATTGAACGATATGATGAATGAAAAGCTTCTGCTGCATAAAAAATACATTGACAAAAACGGTCAGGATATGCCGGAAATCCTTAACTGGGAATGGGGTCAAAAATCGAAATAATTGAAAATTAAATTTTTAAAAGAAGATCACTAATGACTGACAATAAGCAAAATCACCAGCCTCAGGAAGGGCAGGATTACATCAAGGGTCCCAATGACCATACACCACGCTGGAAACAGCTGCATCACAGTTGGATATTCTGGGTTTTCTTATTTTTGATGTTGGTTGGCATCTTATATTACATTGTAACACTTGGTTTTGCTTTTGCGCCTCAAAAATAACTAAGGAGTAAGCATTAATTAACTGATTAAAAGAATATTAGTAAATAGAAACAAAAATGCTATGAATAAGACATTATTGATGGGAACAGCAAAATCATTGGTTTCAAATGACAAAGGCATATTGGCAATGGACGAAAGTTTCCCAACCTGCAACAAACGATTTGCCAAATTGGGAATTCCCCAGACTGAGGAGTTCAGGCGTGCCTATCGGGAGTTAATTGTTACTACTCACGGTCTTGGTAAGTTTATTAGTGGTGCTATCCTCTTTGACGAGACCATCCGTCAGAAAATAAAAGATGGAACACCTATGATCAAGGTGATCGCCGATGCCGGAATAATTCCCGGTATCAAGGTTGACACCGGAGCAAAAGAGATGGCTGGTCACCCCGGAGAGAAAATATCCGAAGGGCTGGATGGACTTCGCGACCGTCTTATTGAATATCATCAAATGGGTGCGCGTTTTGCCAAGTGGCGCGCAGTTATTGTTATTGGCGATGGAATTCCTACACATGGTTGCATAGAAGCTAATGCGCAATCGTTGGCACGCTATGCCGCATTGTGCCAGGAGATTGGACTGGTTCCCATTGTAGAGCCGGAAGTACTGATGGATGGAGAACATACTATGGAGCGTTGCTTTGAAGTAACGGAAGAAGTCTTACGGACAGTTTTCAATCAACTTTACCTGCAACGGGTGTTGTTGGAAGGCATGATATTAAAATGCAACATGGTTTTACCCGGATTAGCCTGCCCTAAACAAGAATCGGCGGATGATATAGCGGATGCCACTATGAAGTGCCTTTTGCGCGCTGTTCCTGCTGCTGTTCCGGGGATTGCATTTTTATCGGGTGGTCAATCTGCTGAATTGGCTTCCGCCCGGTTAAATGCGGTGAATGTCAGATTTAAATCAAAATTACCCTGGGAATTATCATTCTCTTTTGGCCGCGCCATCCAACAACCGGCATTGGAAATTTGGCATGGTGAGGAAGCCAACGTGTCCAAGGCACAGCAAGCCCTTTATCAAAGATCCAGATGCAACTTCGCTGCCCGCAAGGGTGAATACAATCCCACACTGGAAACCAAATGAACATGTCAACCATGACAAAAATGGAGTCACATACTTTTGTATGCTAAGTTCTTCGATACAACCTGTCAGTATCGATCTTCCTCAAACTCCGAGAATGGGTGTGAATAATGTAACTCTTTTCTAAAGTTATGTAACAATTGTCTGATTTCAGTGGACTAAATTAGTTGCATTAAACTCATATCTTAAAATGAAAAATAAAGCCAATTCACTGGATCTAACTATAAGAGATTCTGGTAGTTATAATAATTTTATAGCGCCAGACTATCCGGATTATCCTGATTGTGATGATATCTACAATACTCATCTTGACAGAACAGAAATTGATTCAATAAATATATTTCGAACCAAAGCGTCTCCACAAATATCAAAAAAGCATGAAGGTATTCAGAAATCTAACTAATCAGCAAAAGCAAGCGCTCCTTAAATTTCCCGCATATATTTCCTTGCTTGCGTCGACAGGTAGCAAAATGGATGAAGCAGAAAGACTGGAGGCAATCAAATTTGCCCATATCAAAGCATTTTCCTGCCAACCCCTTTTGGCTGAATTTTGCAGGGAATCGGAAATCGTTTTTGCAGAAAATCTGACACAACTAGAAGCTGTATTGCCGAAAAATAAAAATGAGAGGGATGTAGCAATCAGAATAGAATTATTGAAACTTGAAATGATATTATTGCAGTTAGGAAAGGAGTATGGTTCAATCATGCACCAGAGCATGAAAACCTTTAAAGAGCATGTGTTAAAAGCCCACCACAGTGTCATAGAGGATTTTCTATTTCCGATTTCCATCCCCGGATTATCGGATTGATTCTATTACATACGATAATGATAAAAACCTTGTCGTGCGCAGCCTGCTTCAAGGTCACAGGAAAACCTTCCAATTAACAGGATCACAAATTGATTTTCAGTTTCAGTAGAAATGTGTGAATGATGTAAATATTTTCAAAGGTTGTGTAACACTTTTATGTTCAAAGTAATACAACTTTGTATTAGGATCAGGCAATTCAACTCATTCTGATAATATTTATTCATGATGTCAATCACATACTATTTATTGCAATTACCATCTTTTGTACTTTTCATTCTGATCATTTCGATTGGGGCAATTGGAGCTGGGCTAGGCGCTTTCCTTTTTCGTAAATACGCGAATTTGAAGATTCTCCGGTCACACAATGAAGTAACCGGGTTCCTTTTTTTGGCTTTGACTAGTTTTTATGCATTTCTGCTAAGCTTTATTGTATTTATGGTTTGGGGCCAGCTGAATGAAACGAGGGGCAATGTGAGCAAGGAAGGTAGCTCTGCCATGGGTCTGTACCGCGACATCAAATTTTATCCGGATACCGTTGAATCTAAACAACTCATGATTGTTTACCTCGATTTCATATACAACGTAATTGATGAAGAATTCCCCAACATGGAACAAATGAAGCTCAGCCGAAAAACTCCGGAATCATTTGATCGTGTCTTTTATAAAATGGAGCATCTCAATCCCAAAAATCAGTTTCAGGTTCAGCTGGTAGCAGAAATGTTTAACCATTTGAATCAACTGGCAACCTATAGGGGTCTTCGTGAATCCTCCCTTGAAAAGGAAATCCCTTCCGCATTATGGTGGCCAATGTTACTGGGAGCACTCATTACCCTCTTTTGTGCCATGTTGCTTGATATTGAGAATGCAAGGCTGCATATAACCTTAAACGCAATGCTGGGGGTTTTCATTGGGATGCTATTCTTTATTATTCTTCTGCTTGATCATCCCTATTCCGGCAGCCTAAGTATTAAGCCTCAATCGTATAAGCAAATATTTACCCTGGAAAAGTGGGACAATGATACCCATGTAAAAAAAATCGATCCCATTAATTGAAGAAGGAACATTTAAAATTGAAGCAAATGACATTGAATCAAAATATTATCTCTACGATTATAACAGGCGGCTTATTCATTATCCTGATAACTTCCTGTGGATCACGCGTACAAAAACCTGATGATGCATTTGATCTTGTGAAAAAAGAAAGAATGATGTCAGTTGACAGTAGTTTTGTCAGCAAAGAAGTAATTCAGGCATCAATGAAAACCGAGCCAGTGAAGAAGATTGAAACTCCGGATGAGTGGACTATTTTCAGGCTTGAGACGGAAAAGAAAATTCGGCTGAATGAAAATCAAATCAAAAAAATTAAAGAATTGCCTGATGTCAATGCAAATTCACGAAGAAAACTGTCAAAGTTAGAGAAAGACAACAACAACCTGAAAAGCATGTTAGATGAATACAATGATGAAGTAAAGGCGAAGTGGGAAATGTTTAAAGTCTCGATAAACCATAGCGCAAATGAAATTGGTATTGAGCTAAATGCCCTGAAGACAGATATTAAGAAATAGATATTTGAACTGTTCCATCAAAATTGTCAGATGTGTGTAACATGTAACCTTTTCCCAAAATACATGTAAAATCATCTTGAAAATGTGTGAATAATGCAACTCTTTTTATAAATTCTGTAAAAATTCATTTGTTACAGTCCCCTACCTTAGTTCCTTCAATATTTACAAATAAAACTCAATATCATGAAAGGGAACAAAGATTTACTTATCGTCCTGAATTCACTCCTGGCAGACGAACTTACGGCGATAAACCAGTATATGGTCCATTCTGAAATGTGTGAAAGCTGGGGTTACGGAAAGCTTCATATAGCTATCCGAAAACAAGCTATGGATGAAATGTATCATGCAGAATGGCTAATTGAACGAATTATATTTTTTGATGGTACACCAACAGTTTCCACACTGAATGCCATGAAGATTGGTAAAACTGTTAAAGAAATGATTAGCAATGACAATGGTGATGAACTCAACGCTGTACATGCCTATAACAAGGCAATCAAACTCGCCCAGGAAGTCGGTGATCAGGGAACCGTTGACCTTTTGACAAAGATCCTGAAAATGGAAGAAGGTCATGTAGATTGGGCAGAAATGCAGAGGGCTCAGATAGAACAGATGGGATTGGAAAATTATCTGGCTGGTCAGAATGCGACTCCTGCAAGCTGATTCTATGCCATATAATTAGAATAATTTCAGGGTCTCAGACCCTGAAATTATTTACACCAGATTTGAAGAAAATTACTACTTACCAATAATGAAAAACGATGCCATCTTTAGCAGCAATTGCGAAAATTGATTTCCCATATAAAGTTAGTCAACAGAAAGTAAAAGAAGGTGCACAAGCTTTATTTGCGTCTTCATTCCCGCAAGTTGAAAGAATGATGAGTGCTTTCGACAACACAGAAATAAAAACAAGAAATCTCTGCAAACCGCTTGATTATTATACAACCTTGCATTCTTTTCAAGACCAGAATGCGGAATATATCCGCGTTTCTCTTGATTATTCAGTCAAAGCGATTGAGAAGTGTATCTCATCAGCTCAAATTGATAAAGATGAAATTACGGATATTATTTTCATCTCAACAACCGGACTGTCAACACCAAGTTTAGATGCACTTATTATTAACAAAATGAGACTGAACCAGAATATCGGTCGAATGGCCATTTTTGGTTTGGGATGCGGAGGCGGTGTTGCCGGATATTCAAAAGCCAACATTCTGGCAAAAGCAAATCCTGATGCCGTGGTGTTACTAGTGGCTGTTGAATTGTGTTCGCTGACTTTTCTGCGAAATGATTTCAGTAAAAGTAATTTTATAGGTTCAAGTCTGTTTGCAGATGGTGTGGCAGCCTGCCTTATTACTGGTGATAATCGTGCAAACAAAACAAAAAACACCATTGCTTTTCTGGACACACAAAGCAAATTGTATTACGATACTTTGGACGTTATGGGATGGGAATTTCTGGATAGTGGATTTAAAGTGCTGTTTTCCTCTGATATTCCTACGATTATAGCCAATAATATCAATACCGATGTTACTTCATTTCTCGAAAAACATCATTTGAAAATTTCAGATATAAAGAATTTTATTTTCCATCCAGGCGGAAAAAAAGTGCTGACAGCTTATGAAGAGGCATTAAAGGCAGACGGCGATTTCCTTAAGAATACGAGGGAAGTGATGAACGAAAATGGCAATATGTCGAGTACAACTGTCTTGTATGTTTTGGAAAGATTCTTTTCCGCAGGTTTCAGAAATGGCTACGGACTTATGGTTTCAATGGGTCCGGGCTTCTCAAGTGAAATGGTTTTACTACAGATGCAAAGCAAATAAATGATTTTCATTCTATTCATATCATTTCTTGTTTTTCTTCGAATTGAAGAATTGATGTTGTCTAAACGGAATGAGAAATGGTTGTTGGAAAATGATGCAGTTGAATACGGGAGTAAACATTATCCATTCATTGTAGCGCTTCATGTTTTATTTTTTCTTTCACTGATTTTAGAATACACCGCACAGCAGGACCATTCTTTCAGTTTACTCCTGATCATTTTCTACTTTTTACTCCTTACATTTAAAATCTGGATCATTGTATCATTGGGAAAATTTTGGAACACCCGTATTTACCATATCCCAAATATGCCCTTGATAAAAAGAGGGCCATACAAGTATTTTAAACATCCAAATTATGCAGTTGTAATAGCTGAGATTGCTGTTATCCCGATGATATTTCATTTGTATATCACTGCCACTGTATTTACGATGCTTAATCTGATAATGTTGATTGTCAGAATTAAAGAAGAGAATAAGGTATTGCAGACCTAGAACAGGGAACACTCATTATCAATACAATATAAATTGAAACCAAACCTTACATCAGAAAAATACAAAGGCTTATCCGCCAGCAAGGCAAAGGAAAAGCTACGAACGGAAGGGTATAACAGTCTCCCGTCCTCAAAACCTAAAAACTTTTTATCTATTGCGCTGGGAGTCGTCAAAGAACCCATGTTTATACTTTTGGTTGCTTGTGGTTCTTTGTATCTGGTTTTGGGGGATTTACAGGAAGGTTTAATGTTGTTGGGCTTTGTCTTCGTCATCATGGGGATCGAATTCTTTCAGCAGAAAAAGACCGAGAAAGCTCTCGATGCCTTAAAAGAGATGGCAAGTCCGAGGGCTTTGGTCATTCGGGATGGCGCTGAGATACGCATCGCAGGTTTTGAAGTTGTTACCGACGACCTAATAGTCTTGCAGGAAGGTGACAGGGTTCCGGCAGATGCAACTGTATTGCAATCGGTTAGCTTATTGGTTGATGAATCCTTACTTACGGGAGAATCAGTCTCTGTCAGGAAAACCGATTGGGATGAAACTGAAAAGATAACACAACCCGGAGGCGACGATTTACCTTTCATTTTTGCAGGCTCCATGATTGTTCAGGGAAACGGCATTGCCCAGGTGACCAGGATAGGTATCCAAACTGAAATAGGGAAAATTGGCAAAGAACTCGAAAACATCAAAGACCAACCAACCCTGCTTAAAAAGGAGATGGGTTCATTGGTGAAAAAGCTGACCATCATTGCCGCTTTACTGTGTATTTTGGTGATCGTCGCTTTTACATTTAGCCGTGGAAGTCTGATTAATGGATTTCTGGCAGGAATAACGCTGGCCATGGCAGTGTTACCCGAAGAATTTCCTGTTATTCTCACCGTGTTTATGGCTCTAGGTGCTTGGCGAATGTCAAAAAAGAAAGTGTTGACACGAGATCCATTGGCTATTGAAACCCTCGGTTCAGCAACCGTGCTTTGTACCGACAAAACCGGTACGCTTACTGAAAATAAAATGACTGTGACCAGGCTTTACAATGGCAAAGATTTTCATACTGTCGAAAAATCCAACGAATTAAATTCAGAATTTCATGAAATCATGGAATATGGCATTCTTTCCAGTCAAACCAATCCCTTTGATCCAATGGAAAAAGCCATCTCTGGCATGGGCAAATTGTATCTGAAAGGGACCGAACATATTCATCAAAACTGGGAAATGATCAAGGAATATCCGCTTTCCAAAGAATTACTGGCCATGTCTCGGGTTTTTTCGTCAAAAGAAACAAGGGAAAAAATTATTGCCACAAAAGGAGCTCCTGAAGCCATTTTTGAACTTTGCCATTTGGATGCAAAAGAAATCAAACGGCTCTCACATGCGGTTGAAGAATTAGCTTCCGATGGTTTAAGGGTGTTAGGTGTAGCGAAAGCCAAAATTGTAGCACAAGGCTTACCAGAAATTCAACACGATTTTATATTTGAATTTATTGGATTGATTGGACTTTCAGATCCCATTCGTGCAAATGTTAAACTAGCTGTAAGTGAATGTTATAAAGGCGGTATCCGGGTCATTATGATTACTGGGGATTATCCGGTAACGGCCAAACATATTGCTTTGGAAATTGGTCTTGAAAATCCTGAAATGTGCATGACCGGACAGGAATTACATGCAATATCGGATGCCCAATTGTGCAAAATGATAAAGCAAATCAACGTTTTTGCAAGGGTTGTTCCGGAGCAAAAACTTAAAATCGTAAATGCATTAAAGAAAAACGGGGAAATTGTGGCTATGACAGGTGATGGAGTGAATGATGCTCCAGCGCTAAAATCTGCTGATATTGGCATCGCCATGGGGGAAAAAGGCACCGATGTCGCCCGTGAAGCTTCTTCGTTGGTTCTCATGGATGATAATTTTTCTTCCATTGTTGGCGCCATCCGAATGGGCAGACGCATATTCGATAACCTCCAAAAATCTTTTGGATACATCTTTGCTATCCATGTACCTATTGCCGGATTATCTTTATTGCCTATACTACTGGGTAATTTCCCCATTATCTTATGGCCTGTGCACATCGTTTTTCTCGAATTAATCATTGATCCGGCCTGCTCTATAATTTTTGAAGCCGAAAAGGAAGAGAAAAATGTAATGAACCGACCACCAAAACAAATTAATGAACCTTTTTTTGGAAATAGGAAAATCCTGTTTAGCTGTTTGCAGGGGGTAGGTATCCTAATCATCACCCTTGCCGTCTATTTTACAGGTCTTCACCTTGGATATGTAGCTGAGGAAGTAAGGGCAATGACTTTTACCACCTTAATCATTTCGAATATTTCGGTTATATTAACCAACCGCTCATGGTCCGACAATATATTTAAGATTATAGCCACACCCAATAAAGCAGTGTTATGGGTTTCAGGCGGGGCAATATTCTTTCTGATATTGGTTTTAAACATCCCATTTTTTCTAAGTTTATTCCAGTTTCAAAAGCTTACATTAATTAATATACTCATCTGTAGTCTGGCAGGGTTAACAAGCATCATTTGGTTCGAAATATATAAGCTGTTTAAACTGAAAAAAGATGAATTACTGTAAATGGCTTAATGATGTGTGAATCATGTAACTCTTCTCAAAAATTCTGTAACACTTATCAGATTTTGGTTATTTAATTTAGTTCACTGAAAATTAATTTATTGGTATAGTTGTATATAAACAGTAGGATGACTAAAAAACGAGTAACCAAAATCAATTATAGCATCAATTATTTCCCGGTTACTTGGTTTTCATTATGTTTTTATTGCATTAGTATATAGATGCCCAAACTTCAAGTGAGTAAAAATCAAATAGATAAAAATCCTATAACCCAAAGTATTATGAATACACAAAACGCATTTGAATTTAAAGCGCTGCCTTATTCTTATGATGCCCTTGAGTCTTTCATTGATAAGCTTACAGTAGAAATTCATTATTGCAAGCATCACAAAGCATATTATGACAATTTCATCAATGCCATAAAGGGAACTGAGATGGAATCCATGGATATAAAAGATATTTTCAGAAACATAAGCAAATATCCACTTACGGTCAGAAACAATGGTGGTGGTTATTTCAATCATACCTTATATTGGGAAAATATGAAATCTCCGGGAAATGATGCACCATCCGGAAAATTATCTGAAGCAATTATTAAAACATTTGGCTCTTTTGGGGAGTTCAAAAAACAATTCTCAGAAGCAGGTAAGACCCGTTTTGGCAGTGGCTGGGCATGGCTATGTTTGGATGATAAAGCAAACCTGTTTGTTAGTTCTACACCAAACCAGGATAATCCCTTGATGGATATTGCTGAAAAACAGGGCATACCTCTACTTACAATTGACGTATGGGAACATACTTACTATTTGAAATACCATAACAAAAGAGTAGACTATGTTGATGGTTTTTGGGATGTTGTAAATTGGGACGAAGTAGCTAAAAGATATGAAAATGGTTTAAAATCATTAAGTAACTGATTTTAAAGTAACCTATAACAACAGGTTGAAAAGATAAAAGAGAATGAATAATTATAAAAATTACAATGAAAAAAATAACCGATAAAAAAAAGAGTACAAAAGCAAGGGCAGAATATATAAAAGTTGAATCAAATGTCCGTCTTCATATAACAGACGCAGGTGAAGGAAGACCAATTGTACTCATACCTGGCTGGCCGTTAAGTGACGAAATGTATGAGTATCAATACAATGATCTGATAAATAAAAACTTTCGTGTAATTGGCATTACATTAAGAGGTTTTGGCAAATCGGACAAACCCTTCGGTGAATACAATTACGATGTACATGCAGCAGATATAAAAAAGGTTTTAAGAAAACTGGATATTAAAGATGCTGTTTTGGTTGGATTTTCGATGGGTGGGGCCATTTCGGTTCGATACTTGTCAAAGTATAAAGGCGCTCATGTCTCTAAGTTAGTTTTGGCAGGAGCAGCAGCCCCAAGCTGGACTCAATGTGAAGATTTCCCATACAATCTTCCCAAAAGTGCTGTCGACGACCTAATTGCATTGAACTTTCAGGATAGACCAAAGCTTTTATCCGATTTTGCCAAAATATTCTCAGCTAACGCTACCTCTTTAAATAAAGGTATTGGTAATTGGTTGAACGGTATCGGCTTAAGCGCTTCATCCTATGCAACGGCTCAGTGTTTAATTGCATTGCGTGATACTGATCTGAGGAAGGATCTGATGAAAATAACAATTCCTACATTGATTATGCATGGTAAAAAAGACAAAATATGTTCTTTCGATCTGGCGAACCAGATGAATTCTGGAATTGCAAAGTCACATTTAGTAACTTTTGAGAACAGTGGTCACAGTTTGTTTCTTGAGGAAACACAAAAGTTCAATGCAGAACTGATCCAGTTTGCCAAGAAATAAATTTTACGATTGAACGGTGAATAGATAAAAACAATACTGCAAATTCCTTATAGCTGATAGAACAATAAAAATTGACAAATGGAAACAAACAAATTATTTACTCCTGAAAAGGTTGGATCGATAGAGGTGAAAAATCGTATAGTGATGTCACCAATGACCCGGTGCAGGGCAATTGGGAATATTCCGAATAATCTGATGGCTGAATATTATGCACAGCGTTCCAAAGCCGGATTAATAATTACTGAAGGTACATCCCCATCTCCAAATGGATTGGGTTATGCTCGTATACCGGGAATTTTCAGCAATCCACAGGTAGAAGGCTGGAAAAAGGTTACCTCAGCTGTACACAATGCAGGAGGTAAAATAGTTGTTCAATTGATGCATACCGGAAGAATAAGCCACTCCCTCAATATGAGTGAAGGAGCCAGTATAATTGCACCTTCCGCGGTAAGACCTGCTGGTCAAATGTGGACTGATAGAAAACAGATGCAGAATTTCCCTTTGCCGAAAGAGATGAGTATTTCGGATTTGATTCATACAAAGGAAGAATTTGTTCACGCGGCAAAAAATGCCATGGAGGCAGGCTTTGATGGCGTCGAGTTGCATGGGGCAAACGGTTATCTGCTTGAACAGTTTCTTTCGCCAGTAAGTAATATCCGCAAAGACAACTATGGTGGAACTGTTAAAAACAGATGCAAGTTTGTACTGGAGGTGGTAAGTGCAGTAGCCGATGCTATCGGAAAAGGGAAACTAGGAATTCGTTTATCACCTTATGGTGTGGCAAGCGATATGCCTCATTATCCCGAAATAGAAGTTACATACAACTACCTTTCGGAACAGCTCAATAAGCTTGGTATTTCCTACATACATATAGTTGATCATTCAGCAATGGGTGCTCCCAAAGTGCCCGTGAAAATAAAAAAACTGATACGTAAAAACTTTAAAAATATAATTATTCTTTCCGGAGGATATGACAAGAAGCGGGCAATTGCAGATATCGAAAGCGGGCTCGGAGACCTTGTTGCATTTGGTCGTCCGTTTATTAACAATCCCGATTTAGTTGACCGTTTTAAAAATAATTGGCCATTGTCAACAGACCTTAAGATGGATTTATTTTATACTGCTGATGAGAAAGGATATACCGATTACCCAGTTTATAAAGAATGATGAACACAATTCAATATACTCATGGATTTCGTTGACTATTATAAAATATTAGGGATAAATAAAACAGCTGCGCCAAAGGAGATCAAAAATGCCTACCGTAAATTGGCCAGAAAGTTTCATCCGGATTTGAATCCCAATGACAAGGATGCGAAAAAGAATTTTCAGCAAATCAATGAAGCCAATGAAGTACTGAGTGATCCTGAAAAACGGAAGAAATATGATCAATATGGTAAGGATTGGCAACATGCTGAAGAATTTGAAAAGGCGAAACAGTACCAGGGCCAATCATTCGGAACACGTGGTGCAAGAAATTCAGGATCTCAATCAGGAGCTGATTTTTCTGATTTTTTTGAGTCCATGTTTGGCGGTGCAGCTGGCGGTGGCAGAAGCAGACAGGTAAAATACAGAGGGGAAGATTTCAGCTCTGAAATCCATTTAAACCTTATTGATGCTTTAAAAACCCGCAAACAAACCTTGACTGTCAACGGCACACAAATAAGAATCACAGTACCGGCGGGTATTGAAAATGGACAGACCATTAAAATCACCGGGCATGGAGGTACCGGAATCAACGGCGGACCCAACGGGGATCTCTATATTACATTTTCAATTGCCAATCACCCCAAAATTAAACGTCTGGGGAACAACCTATATACCTCAGTTGATTTGGACCTGTACACTGCGGTGCTCGGAGGGGAAATTACCATCGATACCCTTGATGGACAGGTAAAACTGAAGGTAAAGCCCGAAACACAAAACGAAAGCAAAGTAAAACTTAAAGGCAAGGGATTCCCGGTTTACAAAAGTGAAGGAGAAGCCGGAGATTTATATATTACCTATCATATCAAAATTCCTACCAACCTGACAGACAAACAAAAGGCGCTGTTCACAGAATTGTCTGACTCATCCATTAAACCTTAGGCCATGCAAAAAGCAAACCTCATAGCAATTGATGAGTTCTGCAGCAGTTGGAATATTGAGACATCATTTATCAACTCTCTGCAGGAAACAGGACTAATTGAAGTTGTTATCGTCAATGAAACCGCATGTATCGATGTCAGCCAGCTTCAGCAACTGGAGAAATATATCCGGTTCTATTACGAATTGGATATTAACCTCGAAGGAATAGAAACGATCATGCATCTGTTACAACGAATGAATAACATGCAGAATGAAATTAACAATCTCCGGAACAAACTTAGGCTCTTTGAAAGATCAGAAACATGATTAAATTGCAATTATTATTAAAAAAATTGGTAAAAACGATCCTGTGGTTGGCCATCATCCTGGTGTTTTTATTTGTAATAATTGCAGTCTTAATTCAAATTCCTGTCATTCAAAACAAGATCGTTCATGGTGTCACCTCCTATGTCAGCAACAAAACCCATACAAAAATTGAGATTAAAAAGGTTGGCATTTCATTCCCTAAATCAGTAGTGATTGAAGGTCTTTACCTGGAAGACCTCAATAAAGACACTTTACTCTACGTTAGAAAAGCGAGAGTAAATATTGCACTTTATGGCCTATTAAACAGCAAGATAGCTATTGGTTCTTTAGCTGTTGAAGACGTAAATCTGAATTTGCATAGCACGAAAACAGATTCGCTGTTCAACTACAATTTCCTGCTAACAGCATTTGGTGATACCACCAAACAGGCAAAAGTTGCCCCACCAACTCCATCCAAATGGACCTTCAGCATCGATCAGGTAAGCCTGAAAAATGCCAGGTTTCGTTACGATGATGAGTATTCAGGAATAAATGTATTTGCGGTTCTGAAAAATTCGGAATTTGGCGTGGATGAAATCGATCCGCAAAAATCAGTCTATTCTGTGGTCGACTTGCTCGTTGAAGGCTTAACAGCAAATGTTGGTGTAAGTGTATCTAAGAACAAGCAGAATAATAAACCGGGAAGCGTTTCACCAAGAATAGCAGCCAAAAACATTCTACTCAGCAATTCCACAATCAGTTATATTGATTCAACTGGTTATCTGTCGGTTGATGCGATCATCGACCAAAGTAAGCTGGAAAATTCTTCTGTCGATTTACAGAAGCAATTGTTGATGACCGAATCTATCTACTTGTTAAATAGTAAAATTCTATACCACACCTTTGCCCCGGAATTAGTTACAACTGAATTCGCTGCAACATCCGGAAGCAACTGGAAAATTACAATGAAGAGTATTGATCTGGAAGACAATTCACTTAAATATAAATCCGACAATAATCCGCAATTAAAGAATTTATTTGACGTGAATAATCTTGAATATAATCACTTAACACTTGATGCCAGTGATTTTTCATATTCAACAGATCTAACAAAAGTATTGGTAAAGAAATTCAGCGCGATTGATCAGAATAACTTTGCAATCACTGGTTGTGAGGCAGATTTCAGAATGGATCAGCACTCGATTTCTGCACGGAAGTTGAAGGTCCAAACCCCCTACTCTACCATTGATGCAGATGTGAACCTGCAATATTCTTCTTTATCAACACTGATAGATTCCATGCTATTCAGTAACCTGGATTTGGATCTGAGGAATCTGCGTTTCAAAAACTCTGATGTTCTCTATTTCAAACCTGACCTTATCACACAGCCTTTCTTCAAAAATAGTCAGAATATTACAGCAGCCTCAGGGATAATTAGTGGGCAGATGAATAATCTGAATGCCCAAAAACTATCAATAAAAACCGGAGTAAATACTAAGATTGAAACCGATTTCATCATCAAAGGAATGCCTGAATATCGAACAGCATTTTACGATTTCCCCAATCTGAGCATCATATCAGGCAAAAAAGATATCTCAATGATGGCTGGTCCATACATTCCCGACAGCATAGATATTCCCGAAAACATCAGTATGCAGGTTGTTTTTAAAGGGAGGATGAAGTCCTTTGAGTCAACCGCGAATATGTCCAGCAGTTTTGGAGCCGCAAATCTTGTAGCATCGATTGATCCGAGCGAAAATTTCAGTAGTAAAGTAAGCATGAGCAGTCTTGATATTGGCCGTTTTTTAAAAGACACAGTCCTGTATGGCCCGGTAACATTAACCGCACAGGCAACCGGTCAGGGATTGGACATGAATACGATCAAAGCTAAAATCAAGGCCGATGTAACGCAGATTCATCTCAATAAATATACTTATCACAACCTGAAAATGGAGGGCACAGTCACCGGTAAGGAATTCGAAGGGAGAATAAACCTGAATGATGAAAATGCAGTATTCGATTTTGACGGATTGGTGAACTTGAATACAAATATGGAACGCTATAAATTTCAGTTGAATGTAAAAGGTGCAGACCTTCAAAAACTCAAATTAACCAACAAGGACGCACGGGTAACCTTTGTTGCAGCGGCAGATTTAAAAGGAGGAACCGTTGATAAAATGAATGGAACAGCTGGAATCACCAATATTATTGTTGCCAGCCAGGGGAAAACGTATGTACTCGACTCCTTTCTGTCGGCTGCAGTAAATGAACCAAATAGCAGTGAAATCAAAATCAATAGTGCGCTGATTGGCATAAAATATACCGGAACTGTTTCCCCTGATGCACTTCCAGGAGTACTTAGTCAATTCATAAATAATTATTTCCCATTTACAGATTCAAACCGGAAATCAAAGAAAAACGGTCTTGCAAATTTTAGTTTCGAAATACAACTTCACAATCACCCCATTCTTTCGGATCTCCTTCTTCCTCAGCTAAAAGAATTCGAGCCGGGAATCATCCTCGGTAGTTTTGATAGTCAGAAAAACGACCTTAAGCTGAATGCCACGATGAAAAAAATTGTTTATGGAACTACTGAAATGAACGACTTGGCAGTAGATGTGAATTCAGATACCAAAGCATTGAATTATAAATTTTCGATCGGTAATATTTCAAACGCACAAATCAATTTAGACAATGTTTTATTTGAAGGAAATGTTGCTGCTAACAGAATTCTCACCAACATTTCTTCGACAGATGGCAAGAATAAAAAGCTTCAGATCAGGTCGCAAATCAGCAAGGACAAAGCCAACTACAAGCTTACGCTCGATCCAAAAGAATTATATCTGGCCAATAACCGCTGGAACATTGCAACGGATAATTACATTGAATTCGGGAAACAGGGATTTTTAATCCACCATCTATTCATTAATCACTCAGATAATCAGATCAATATAGCTTCAGTACATGATCAATTCAATGATGATCTGAATATCGCAATCAAGAATTTCAGGATTGAGGACATTTCCAGAATCGTAGAAAAAGATTCCAGTTTGGTAAAAGGAACTGTTGATGGAAATATACTGCTTAAACGGGTTAACAATTCTTATGGCTTAGTCGCAGATGCTAAGATCAGCAACTTGATCGTTCATGATATTCCCATCGGAAATCTAACAGTGAAAGCTGAGAATCCCAGCTATGAGAAATTTAACATTGATGTGAACTTATCGGGTACTGATAACAATTTGACAGCGAATGGCTATTTTATTCCGAACGGAGGCGACAATTCGATTAGCATTAAGACAATCATTCAGTCGCTTTCTTTAAAAACCGTTCAGGCTTTTTCGATGGGACAATTGAAAGAAGCATCCGGAACTCTTGCCGGAAATATTTCAGTTGAAGGAAAGGCCAGTGCTCCGGATATAACAGGCGAACTGGTTTTCAGCAATGCCATTGTCAAACCCGCATTCCTGAACAACAGCCTGGAATTGAAACATGAAACGATTCAACTGAAAAAAGATGGGATTTATTTCAATTCTTTCACCATGCTGGATGCCGGTCAGCATATAGCAACCATTGATGGTTCCGTTCAAATGAAACAATTTTCAGATTTTATTTTTGCCCTGCAGGTCAATACAAAAGACTTTCTGTTATTCAACACAACCGTTAAGGATAACAAAGAATTTTTTGGACGGATGGTTATTGACAGCAGGATAAATGTAAACGGACCAATGAAATCGCCGGTTGTGGATGCAAAAGTGAAAATGAAGAAAGGTTCAAATTTCACTTTTTCAGTTCCTGAAGACAAACTGACCACCGACAAAGGAGAAAATGTGGTTGAATTCGATAATTCATTAAAATTCAATCCAATCCTGTTAAGAGGTGATAAAAAAGGAGGACAATCATCCGGCATGACTGGTTTTGATCTTTCTTCCATTGTAGAAATAGATAAAGAAGCAACCCTCCGGTTACTAATGGATCCTTCTTCTACTGACTCGTTGGTAGTGAAAGGTGAAGCGGCATTGAGTTTCACGATGGACCGAAGCGGAAAGATGAGCCTTACCGGTGCCTATAATCTAAATGAAGGCAGTTACCTGGTATCATTGGAATCAGTGATCAAAAAGAAATTTGATATTGATGCCGGAAGTACAATTATTTGGAATGGTGATCCACTAGATGCCGAAATATCAATCAATGCCCGCTATTCTGTCAGGGCTTCACCCTATGATCTGGTGGTTGATCAGATATCAGTCTTAAGTGATATTGATAAAGGCGGATACAAACAGCGCTATCCATTTTTAGTAATCCTGAAACTACGTGGACAAATTTTACATCCGCAAATTAGTTTTTTAATACAATTACCACCAGAGGAAAAAGGAATTCTGGGTGGAGCCGTGAATCAGAAACTGAGTATGCTAAATGAAGATGAATCAGCATTAAACAAACAGGTTTTTGCTTTATTGGTATTGGGCAGGTTTGTCCAGGAAAATCCTTTTCAAACCGAATCGACCGGAACTTCGACTTTAATCCGGTCAACGGTAGGCAAATTCTTATCCGCCCAATTAAATCAACTTAGCTCAAAGATATTACCCGGAATGGAGTTAAACTTTGATATTCAATCGTATGCCGATTATCAGTCGGGACAAGCCAAAGGAAGGACACAAGTCGAAATTGGCGTAAAGAAGCAACTTTTCAATGAACGATTGTCCGTTCAGCTTGGAGGTGCAGTTGATGTTGAAGGTGACAGGGCGAAACAAAACTCGGCAAGCGATATTACCAGTGATGTAACAGTCGAATACAAACTAACCAAAGACGGCCGTTTCCGAATGAAAGGATTCAGGCATAACCAATACGAAGGAGCCATTGAAGGTCAGTTGGTTGAAACCGGAGCTGGTGTTGTATTTGTACGCGATTTCAATCGCTGGGACAGAATATTCAAGTCTCAAAAAAACAGAAGTGATTCATCGAAAATACAAAAGAGTAATGTTACGATCAATCCAAAATAGTCTCTTTCTGATACTTGTTTGCCTGCTTCTGGCAGCATGTACAGGTACAAGGAATTTGCCAAAAGGTGAAAAACTTTATACCGGTGCGGAAATTAAATTGGAATCAGCGGATAAACTGAATAAAAAATTTATCAAAACCACTGCACAATTGGCCGTACGTCCAATACCCAATAAAGTTTATTTGGGTTTTCGTCCTAAATTGTGGTTGTACAATACAGCCGGAGTAGATCCCAAAACCAAATTAGGAAAGTGGCTTAAAAAAAGGGGCGAACCACCGGTGCTGATGAGTAGTGTTAAACCCGGCGTTACACGTGCGATAATTGATTCCAGACTTTTTAATATTGGAATATTTAAAAGTTATACTGAATCCAAAATTGTTGAAAAAAAGCGCACTGGCAAAGTAATCTATACCAGTCATGTTCACAAGCCCTACATTATTAAAGATCTTCTCTATGCGATTACGGATGATAGTTTAAGTCGCCTGATCCTGACCGGGAAAGATAAATCATTAATTAAACCCGGGGATGATTATAATCTCGACATCTTAAAAAGCGAACGAATACGAATTGATGCTATCTTAAAAAACAACGGATACTTTTACTTCAGCCCCGACTATTTGCTTTTTAAGGCCGATACCTCAAACGTAAATCAAACTGTATCATTCAAATTAACCTTAAAAGACAGTATTCCGAAAAATGCTGCAACTGCATTTCGCATCAACAATGTCTATATTAACCAGAACTATTCTTTGAATGAGGGGCGTAAAAACACTACAAAAGATACAGTAACGGTTCAGAATATTGTGTTTTTTGGGAAAGAAGCCAGAATGACAATCAGGCCTAACGTACTTTCAAAATCAATTTATTTACGGAAAAACGAGATCTTTTCAAGACAAAACCACATCATCACATTGAACCGTTTGATGTCGATGGGAAATTTCAAATTGGTACAGATAAACTTTTCTGAAAACAAAGCTTCTGGTCCGGGTTTGCTGGATGTAAATATTTTGATGACACCATTGCCAAAACACACATTCAGGGCGGAAGTTGACCTCGTTACAAAATCGAATAATTATGCCGGGCCACGAATGAATTTAAGTATGATGAATAGAAACGCCTTTAACGGGGCAGAATTACTAAATCTTAATCTGGCCGGATCATTTGAGGCACAGTTGAGCGG
>JAVHPO010000213.1:0-15227 GCA_036170635.1 Prolixibacteraceae bacterium
GATTTGGAAGCCCGTTGCCACACCAAAAGCGGTCATGGCCTTTGTGCACGGACATGGTACGCACTGCCGAAGGTACGATGAATGGTTCGACGCTTTCCTTGCGGCCGGTTTTGCAGTGATATCTTTTGACCTGAGAGGACATGGTCGTTCAGGAGGCAAACAGGGAACCATCCACCGCTATTCTGATTATCTGGAAGATACGGCGCTTCTGGTTCAAAAGGCAAGGGAAAATTTCCCCAACATTCCAATGGTGCTTTATGGCCACAGCATGGGCGCCACCATTGTACTCTCCCATCTTCAGACGAAAAAAGATCTTCCGGAGATGGCGATTCTTGCCTCAACCTGGCTCGAACTGGTTCAGCCGCCGGGAAAATTCAAGAGCCTTGCCATCTGGCTGGCCGATTCGTTGATCCCGCAGGTAACCATCAAAACCGGACTGAAATCCAAAGATTTCGCCCCTCCTGCCTCCGACGAACCGCTAAAACCTAAAGATCCGTTGATGCACAAAAGAATTTCGGCACGGTGTTTCAGGGAAGTTCAGCGGGCCTGCAAAAAAATTGAACCCGATTCCTTACCTTCAGCTATTCCGATGCTTTTTATGCATGGCAGCAGTGACAGGGTATCCGCTTCGGAGGCCTCCGAAAATTTGGCAAAAGGCATTCGCGGCAATGTTACCTACCGTGAATGGGCAGATGCTCCTCACCAGCTGCATGCATGGGATCAGAATGACCGGGTAACCGCTTTTACGATTGAATGGATAAAAAAACTGCTATGATAAATTTTCGCACAGAAGTATCCTTGCCCAAGGTAAAAAAGCAACTCTCCTATAGGCAAAATGCCCTGATGATTGGCTCCTGCTTTACGGAGAATATTGGCAATTACCTGAAAGATCACTACTTTCCTATTCTGACAAATCCTTGCGGGATCCTCTACAATCCGGCTTCAATGGCAAGCTGTATAGACCTCCTGGTAAGCGAGACGCAGATAGCTGATACAGACCTTTTTTTTGCCAATGGCTTGTGGAACAACTTCCATTTTCACAGCCGTTTCTCCCATCCCAATCAGCAAACAGCCCTGACAGGTATGAATGAATCGCTGGCAAATGCTTCCCGTAAGCTTCGATCGGCCTCTCACCTCTTTCTCACCTTCGGCACTTCATGGATTTATCGTGAAAAAGAGCACAACACAATCGTTGGAAACTGTCACAAATTGCCTGCCAGCTACTTTTTACGTGAGCGACTCACAGTGGAGGATATGACCAAGTTGTGGATTGAAAAGCTCGACAAACTATTCGCCTTTCAACCCGATCTTTGTGTGGTGTTGACAGTAAGTCCGATTCGTCACTTCAAGGATGGAAGTTTCGAGAATCAGGTAAGTAAATCAGGACTCTTTCTGTTAATCGACCGTCTGCTAAGCCATTTCGGCACAGAGAAAATTTCCTATTTCCCCTCCTATGAAATAATCATGGACGAACTGCGGGATTACCGCTTCTATGCTGCGGATATGTTGCATCTTAGTGAAGTTGCTACCGCCTTCGTGCAAGACAAATTCAACGAAGTTTATCTGGACAACGAAAGCAGGGAGATCAGCTTCACGGTAGATAAAATTGTAAAGAGTTTGGCGCATAAGCCATTTCATGGTGAAAATTCTTCTTATCAGGATTTGCTCTCAAGATTGGAACAAGAGGTTTCTTTACTTGCAAAAAATCATCCAGGAGTCGATCTTAATGATTTAATAATTGATATCGTTCAAAAAAAAGGAGTATAAATTTTTTTTAATCATACCTTTGTTTATTTTTAAGAACTCTACGAGTTAAGGATTTAAGAGCACTCCATTATTAAATTTTAATCGTTCGAACCCATGGGATACCTGAATTTTGATAAAGATAAGCTGGTCAATTTATCTTATTCACTGGAACGCGAAACATTGCGGACCAATAGGGGAGGTGCCTATTCATCCACTACACTGGCCGGATGCAATACGCGAAAATACCATGGTCTTTTGGTTGTCCGGCTGGATGAGCTGGATGGTGGAAAACATGTATTGCTCTCAACACTCGATGAAACAGTCATTCAACACGAAGCGCAGTTTAACCTTGGGATCCACAAATTTCCGGGCGATTTCTACGAACCAAAGGGTCACAAGTACATCCGGAATTTTGAGTTTGATACTATTCAAAAGCATACATACAGGGTAGGAGGGGTGATCCTGACCAGAACCAGGTTACTCGTTGAACATGAAAACACCCTGTTGGTAAAATATACCCTTGAGGAGGCCAATAGTCCGACAAAACTTCGGTTCAAACCATTCATGGCCTTCAGGAATGTCCACGCTCTCAGCAAAGCGAATCTTTATGCCAATTCAAAGTACACACCGGTAGCCAATGGGATCAAAATGAACCTCTACGAAGGTTATCCCGACTTCTTCATGCAACTTTCGAAAGAGTGCGATTTTGTTTCTGTGCCAGATTGGTATAAAAATATTGAATACATCAGGGAGCAGGAGAGGGGTTATGAATTTCAGGAAGATTTGTTTGTCCCCGGTTATTTTGAAGTTACAATTGAAAAGGGGGAATCCATCTTTTTTTCTGCCTCAACGAATGAACAAAAACCCTCTGCCTTTCTCAAGCGTTATGAAAACGAGAAGAAATTGAGAATACCAAGAGACTCCTTTATCAACTGTCTGCTCAATTCGGGTAAACAATTTATGTGGGAACGTAAAGATGGTATTGACCTCATTGCCGGTTACCCCTGGTATGAATCCATTACCAGACAAACATTGACCGCTTTGCCTGGTATTTTCCTCATCTTAGGCGATATCAAGAATTTTGAAGCGGTTTTGCAAACCAATCTCAAACGGCTTCGAAACGGACTGCTGCCAAAATATGCGGGGCAAGAAAGTTACTTCGATGCTGCCGATGCCCCATTGCTTGTCTTTAATGCTTTGCAGAATCTAATAAAATATAAATCAGCCAAAGAAATATGGGAAACTTACGGTACCGCCCTGAAGGAGATTTTAAACAGCTACCGTGAAGGTACCGACTTCAACATCCATATGCTTGAAAATGGATTGATCCATGCCAAAATGGAAGGCGTTGCCCTTACCTGGATGGATGACTACAAAGATGGCGTTCCGGTTACCCAGAGAGGAGGACTGGCTGTCGAGATTAATGCATTATGGTACAATGCCGTAAGTTTTGCACTTGAACTTGCTGTTGCTGCCGGCGATAAATCATTTGTAAAAAAGTGGAAAGAGATTCCTGCCCTTATCGGCAAATCTTTCTTATCGCACTTTTGGTGCGAAGAGTGCTCTCAACTTGCTGATTACATCGATGGGGATTACAAGGACTGGTCGGTCCGGCCCAACATGCTGATTGCAGCGGCGATGGATATATCACCTTTGTCGCGTACCCAGAAAAAACTGATCGTCAGTACCGTGAAAAATGAGCTTTTGACCCCGGTCGGAATTCGCACGTTATCGCCTGAAGACTTTGCTTACAAAGGATTTTCCGGTGAGCACGCTGCTGATTTTCCGGAAGCCGCTCACCAGGGAACCGCTTATCCATACCTCACCTATCTCTTTGTAAAGACCTACCTCGAAGTGCACAAAGCCGGCGGACTCTCTTTTGCGAAGAATTGCCTGGAAGGTTTTAAACATGAGATGTCGGAGAATTGCATCGGTACACTTTCCGAAGCTTATGAGGGAAATCCTCCTCACACTGCAAGAGGTTCTATTTCACAGGCTTGCAATGTTGCCGGTGTGCTCATGGCCAATGCGATTGTCGAAAAATTTGAAGAAGAACTTAAACCAAAAATATGAAGGTATTGATGTTTGGCTGGGAATTTCCTCCTCATATTAGCGGTGGATTAGGTACAGCAAGTTTTGGCTTGACAAAAGGGTTGGCACAGTTCGACGACATTGAGGTTCTCTTTGTCGTGCCAAAAGCTTATGGAGACGAAGATGATACGGCTGTCGAAAAAATTATTGGCGCCAACGAAATCACCATCAAACGTCATCATGTCAATATCCACAAAACCGATAAGAAAATTAATGTTTCGGAGGTTAGATCAAATCTGATTCCCTATTCGGATCCTGAAGAATTTTGGCAACTGACTCAACAAAGATTGTCCGCGTCCACCAGGTTCGTTCAAACTGATGCCCAGGGGAAAATACCATTTACCGGAAAATATGGCGCCAACCTTCATGAAGAAATTGCCAATTACGCCATTGTTGCAGAATACATCGGTCGCGAATACAACTTTGATGTCATTCATGCCCACGATTGGTTGGCATACCCAGCCGGGATAGCAGCCAAGCGTGTAAGCGGAAAACCGTTGGTTATTCATGTTCATGCCACCGATTTCGACCGCAGTGGCGGAAGCGTGAACCCCAAAGTTTATGCCCTCGAGAGGGAAGGAATGGAGATTGCAGATCAGATTATTACTGTTAGCAACCTCACCAAGAAAATTGTCATTGAGAAATATGGCATCAACCCGAATAAAATTACCACCGTTTACAATGCCGTTGAACCGGTCGAAAACAAGGAGACAGAGTTGTTTAAAAGGGGCATCAATGACAAAATTGTAACTTTTCTAGGTCGTATCACCCTGCAAAAGGGTCCCGAATATTTCATCGAAGCAGCCTACCAGGTTCTGAAACGTACTGAAAACGTGCGTTTTGTTATGGCTGGAAGTGGTGACATGATGGAAAAGATGATTCGCCGGACAGCAAGACTTGGAATATCAGACCGGTTCCATTACACCGGTTTCCTCAAAGGGGATGATGTATTTGAAATGTTCAGGATGAGCGATGTTTATGTGATGCCCTCCGTTTCTGAACCCTTCGGAATTTCTCCGCTGGAAGCAATGATGACGGATGTGCCGGTCATTATCTCCAAACAATCGGGCGTCGCTGAGATTCTGACCCATGCCATCAAAGTTGATTTCTGGGATATCAATGCCATGGCTGATGCCATCTACGGAATCATTAAATACCCTGCACTATCTGCCATGTTCAGAAAATTTGGCAGGGAAGAGGTCGACAGCCTGCAATGGAAACATTCTGCAGCCCACGTTCGTGAAGTTTACAAAAAAGCAATCAGATAAGTTACATCGATAATAGTTCAAACCATGAAGACAATCTGCCTAAATTTTCAGATTCACCAGCCTTTCCGCTACCGCAAGTATCGTTTTTTCGATATCGGAAATGATTCCTATTATTACGATGACTATGCCAACGAAACAATAATGCGCAAAATTGCAGATAATTGCTATCTGCCTGCCAATCACATTCTTCTTAAGCAAATCAAAAAAAGTAAAGGAAAATTCAAAGTATCCTTCTCTATTTCTGGCGTTGCGCTGGACCAATTCAGGTTGTATGCGCCTGAAGTAATCGATTCATTCAAAGAGTTGGCAGCCACCGGGGCAGTCGAGTTTCTTTCGGGGACATACGCCAATTCACTGGAATCTATGGTCGATGAACAGCTTTTTACCAAACAGGTCAAAGCTCACGACGACCTGATCGAAGAACTCTTTCAGCAAAGGCCCAAAGTATTCAGAAACTCCGAATTAATCTACTCCGATGAGCTGGGCGACCTTATCTACCGCATGGGTTTTGAAACCATTCTCACCGAAGGGGCCAAACACATTTTAGGATGGAAGAGTCCCAACTACCTATATTGCAATGCCTTAAACCCAAGGCAAAAAATACTGATGCGCAACTACCGGCTCAGCGACGACCTCTCATTCCGCTTTTCCAACTCCTCCTGGAGCGAATATCCGCTTACTGCATCAAAGATGGCAGCCTGGCTGGTCGATCTTCCAAAAAAAGAGGAAATCGTCAACATCTTCCTCAATTATGAAACCTTCGGAGAAATTCAAAAGAAAAATTCCGGGATTTTTGATTTCCTCGATGCCCTCCCCGAAATAATCCTAAAGACCAAGGAGCTCACTTTCTCCACACCGAGCGAAGCAGTTAAAATGCTTCAGCCCGTCTCTGCGGTGCATGTACTTCATCCAATTTCATGGGCTGATGAGGAGAGGGATCTTTCTGCCTGGCTGGGCAATGAGCTTCAGAAAGAGGCATTTAACCATCTCTATGCGCTGAAAGAGAGAGTCAAAAAATGCACCGATGCTCAAATTGCCAAAGACTGGATCTACCTTCAGTCCAATGATCACCTCTACTATATGTGCACCAAATTCTTCTCCGACGGTGAAGTGCATAAATTTTTCAACCCATTCGGTAGTCCATACGAAGCATTTATCAACTACATGAATGTATTGAGTGATTTTACCCTTCGTTTAAACAAATTAGTTCCCGTCTCTGAAAATGATACGGAGTTGACCAAACTCAGGCAATCAATTGAAGAAAAATCCAGGAAACTGGAAGAGGCTGAACTGGTAATAAAAAAGCTCAATACACCCACTCCAAAAGCCGCTAAACCTAAAGCAAAAGCAGCGACAAAAGTTGAACCAAAGCCAAAATCTCAAAAAAAAAGCGCCTCAAAATAGAGGGGCTAATGTAAAGAAAATGTTATAAATAGGGAATCATTTGTGAAATGATTCCCTATTTATATAAAAGTGATCACTGAAAATGGTATCATTGCAATTCAAAAAATTGACACCACCGAGGTGTCTTTCTTGTTAATATATTGAGAGAATGGAAGAGACATATTTTAAGAATCTGAGACAGCCTGAAAATAGCAACCCTACCTGGAAAAAAATCATTGTCGAATCTGCCCTGCCGGCCGAACTAGCCTCATTACGAACTATTTCCAGAAACCTTTGGTGGGTCTGGAATGTAGATGCCAGGGCACTATTTAACGAGATTGATCCGCAGATTTGGGAAAGTTGCGAACACAATCCGATCGTTTTATTGGAACAAACCAGCCACGACCGGTTTATCGAACTAAAGAGTGATGAGGCGTTTGTACTCAGGATGAAATCTGTCGAAATTCAATTCAACAAGTATCTCAAGGAACGAAAGAAATTACGCGGACCGAAAATCGCCTATTTCAGTATGGAATTTGGACTCCATTCGAGTCTGAAAATTTATTCTGGCGGCTTAGGCGTTCTGGCCGGCGATTACCTGAAAGAAGCCAGCGACTCAAAGGTGGATATGACAGCAATAGGTCTATTGTACCGTTATGGTTATTTCAAACAAGTTATATCCACAAATGGAGAACAACTTGCCACTTATGAGCCTGAACATTTTTCAAAAATACCTATTCAACCCGCGCTCGATGAAAAGGGTGAATGGATCATTGTTGAAGTAAAAATGCCCGATCGCATCGTTTTAGTCAGAGTTTGGTATGTGAACGTCGGAAATGTCAAACTTTACCTCCTGGATACAGATACTGAAAACAACCATGATGAGGACCGCTCTATCACCCACCATCTCTATGGAGGGGACAACGAAAACAGGCTGAAACAGGAGATGGTACTCGGCCTGGGTGGAATCAGGGCACTGGAAAGACTAGGAATTGAGTCTGATATATACCATTGTAACGAAGGACATGCAGCCTTTATCGGCCTCGAGCGCATCTCAAATATCAAAGACAAATCATCACTCAATTATTCTGAAGCCAAAGAAGTAGTCAGGGCCTCAACCCTCTTTACGACACATACCCCCGTTCCTGCAGGTCACGATTCGTTTCCAGATAATCTCTTTACATCCTACATGAATCCGGTTGCCGATCAACTGGGAATAACAATGAATGAGTTGATGTTGCTTGGCAAGGCTGGCAGCAACGAAGGAAAGTTCAACATGAGTTATCTGGCTGCCAATCTTTCACAATCGATCAACGGCGTTAGTAAACTTCATGGCGATGTCAGCAAACAATTGCTCAGCGAACTCTACAAGGGATTTCTTCCTGAAGAACTGGATAACATCGGATATGTCACCAATGGTGTTCACTACCCAACCTGGGCCGCGCCTGAATGGAAAACAGTACACGATCAAATCCTTTCAGCCGAGGAGATGACCGATGATATTCATGAGTATGAAGAAGGTGGAGAGATGCGGGCGTGGAGAAACATTTACAAGGTTCAGGATAAGCTTATCTGGGATACCAAGTCAAAACTTCGCGAGCACCTGATTGAATACATCAAAAGAAGGTTCACCGACATCCATATCCAGCGAAATGAGAATCCAAAATATATTTCTGAAGCCATTTCGAAACTGAATCCAAGAGCCCTTACCATCGGTTTTGCCAGGCGTTTTGCCACCTACAAAAGGGCGCACCTGCTATTCCGGGACCTGGACCGTTTGGCCAAGATCATCAACAACCCTGACCGACCGGTACAGTTTCTTTTTGCCGGGAAGGCACACCCCGCCGATAAAGCCGGTCAGGATTTGATTAAATACATCATTGACATTTCAAAACGTCCTGAATTCGTGGGACGCATCCTCTTTCTTCAGAACTACGACATGAATATCGCCAAGATGCTGGTTCAGGGTTGCGATGTCTGGATGAATACACCAACAAGGCCGCTCGAAGCGTCTGGTACTTCAGGAGAAAAAGGGGTCATGAATGGTACTCTTCATTTTTCAGTCCTGGATGGCTGGTGGGTCGAAGGCTACAAACAAGATGCCGGCTGGGCTTTGCCACTCGAAAATTCCTTCGACAACCCCGAACTTCAGGATGAACTCGATTCTGAGGCTATCTATGGAATCCTGGAAAACGAAGTGGTTCCTGCGTACTATTACCGCAATGACAAAAATATCCCGGTCCTTTGGGTCGACTTCATCAAAAATACTTTTGCAGAAGTAGTGCCGCAGTTTACTACCAAAAGGATGATGAAAGATTACTTTACCCGTTACTATCTTCCTCAGGCACATAGAACAGGACTTCTCACTGCAGATAATTTCAAACTGGCAAAAGATTTGGCATCCTGGAAATCGAAAATACTAAATGTCTGGAACACCATTGAGGTAAAAAACATCCAGGTTTCTGATGGTATCACAAATACCTATGAAATGGGGAAAGCTTATCCTTCAAGGGTTACCCTCGATTTAAAGGGTCTCTCGGCTGGAGAAATAGGTGTTGAACTGATTGTCGCTACCGGAACAGACCAACCCCGTTTTGTGTCCAAATATGATTTTTCTGTTGAGAAACAATCAGATAACCTGGCCCATTACCTGCTTGAACTGACCCTGAAAAAACCAGGCAGTTACAACTATGGATTGAGGATATATGCCAAAAACAGTGCGCTGCCCAATCGCCAGGATTTCAGGTTACTGAAGTGGCTTTAATCTACTTAATAATTACAACTTATTGTAGAGCAGTTTGTTGAGGAGAACTTCCTTGTATTTTGGCGATACCTTCAATTGCTCTCCCGTTCTTAGCTCAACCATGCCGCCTTTGGCTTTGATATAACGAACAACATTGGCCATGTTTACTAAGTGACTTCTGTGAATTCTTATAAAACCCAAAGGCGTCAGGAGGTTTTCAAACTCTAAAAGGGTTCGGCTAACAATTTTTTCTTCACCCTCCCGGATAAGTATTCTGGTGTAATTACGCATCCCTTCACACCTGATAATTTTCTCCACATCGATGATGGCAAAACCATTTAACTCGGGGAGAGCGATGGTTTTAGCCCCTTGCTCCCCATGCGACATCAGGTTGGCTTTAAGCGCATTAACAGCAACTTTTGTTTCAACTTTCTTTATTTTCGGAATTCTGCTAATCGTTTTTACAAGTTCCTCAACATTGATTGGTTTAACCAAATAGTCGAATGCCGAATATTTGAAAGCCTTTATGGCATATTCACTGTATGCTGTAATAAAGATTATTTTGAAATCAATTTTCTTTAACCGATCCAAAAGATCAAAGCCAGTACCGTCTGGCATATTTATATCCAAAAAAACCAGATCCGGATTTTCATGTTCGATAAGAATCGCTCCTTCTGCAACAGAACTGGCCTCACCCAACATTTCTATATTTCCTACTGTCTTTCTCAGAATCTCTTTTAAAACCATTCTGGAGATTGCATCATCATCAATTATAACTGCTTTTACCATGGTCAAATTAGTATAATAAGGATCATACAGACATCCATCATGTATGAAGTCTGAACGCAATTTCCCAATTGCGGGTTTCATATTAACAAAGAAAGTTCAAAAAGGATGTTAAGAATTGAATTTTTTTTTCAAATAAATTCAATTCCCTTATAATTTAAGATATTTGTAAAAAAAAGATGGCTTCAATTCTCTGTTTGGAAACATCTACTGAGGTTTGTTCAGTGGCATTAGCCATCGATGGAATCATTGTTGAGGAACGGGAGGATAAGAGTGGTAAGAACCATGCGCTTTTGCTCACCTGCTTCGCTGAAGAGGTAATGAAGGCCCAAAACAGACATTTTCAACAACTTAATGCCATTGCCGTATCTGGTGGACCCGGTTCTTACACAGGTTTGCGAATAGGAGTCTCAACGGCAAAAGGCCTGTGCTATGCAGCAGGATTGCCCCTGATTGCCATTCCTTCCCTGGAAGCAATGGCGCATTATGTTATAAGCGATAACTGCACTGCCGGAATTGAAAAAAATGAACCTTTGTACTATTGTCCAATGATTGATGCCAGAAGAATGGAGGTGTACGCTGCCATCTATGATCAAAATATGCAGATAATCAGAAATATACAAGCGGATATAATCGATCACCTCTCCTTTTCAGAATTCATGGTCAATCACAAAATGCTTTTTTTTGGAAATGGTGCCGACAAGTGCAAGACCTCGATCCAACATCCTAACGCCCTTTTTCTGGACAACATTACAACCTCAGCCAGTCACTTGGCAGAATTGGCCGAAACAGCCTACCAAAACAGAAAATTTGTAGATGTTGCTTATTATGAACCTTTCTACCTGAAAGATTTTGTTGCAACAATCCCGATAAAAAATATCTTTCATTCAAATTCAATAGGGGTACAAAATGATTATTAACGGATGAAAAAGGTTCTGATAATTACCTACTATTGGCCACCCAGCGGCGGAGCGGGTGTTCAGAGATGGTTGAAATTTTCAAAATACCTTCCCGAATTTGGCTGTACACCGATAGTTTTAACTGTGGATGAAAACCTGGCCTCCTATGCGCAGCTTGACCATTCCCTGGTTGAGGAGATAAATCCCGTCCTCCAGGTGCACAAGACGAAAACCTTTGAACCCTATAATCTTTACCGAAAACTTTCAGGAAAGAAAGAGATACCTTACGGTGGATTCTCTAACCAGAAAAAAGTAACGCTCTTCGAGAAATTCTCCCGGCTGATTCGCGGAAACCTCTTTGTTCCGGACCCAAGAAGAGGGTGGAACAAATATGCATTGCGCAAAGCCCTTGAACTGATCAAAGCTGAAAACATTGAATCTGTTATCACTTCCGGACCACCTCATTCAACCCATTTAATCGGACAAAAAATCAAAGATCAAACCGGAATCAGATGGATTGCTGATTTTAGGGATCCATGGACCGACATCTATTACTACAAAGAACTTTACCACACACTACCCGCGAGATTATACGACCGGGCATTGGAGAAAAAGGTCTTGTCCGGCGCCGATAAAATTATCACGGTAAGTGAAGAGGTAAAAAAATTACTGCTCCGTAAGATTCCAGGCGCTGAAGAAAAAATTGCAGTCATACCAAATGGATACGACGAATCTGATTTTGAGAATGTTGCTTTGCACAAAAACGAATTTTTCACCATCACCTATACCGGTACAATTTCGATGAGTTATCGGATTGAACGGTTTATTGAGGCCATCTACCTTCTGCCAGGGGAGGTCAAAGCCAAAATAAAAATACGTTTTGTCGGCAATGTTCCCGATGAGATTCTCAATTTGTTCAAAAATAAAAACCTCGCTTCAATGGTCGAGGTGCTTGGTTACATCCCACACAAGGAGGCCGTTGGCCAGATGGTGAATGCCTCCCTGTTGCTGATGTCCATACCGGATTCGCCCGACAACAAAGGGATTGTAACTGGCAAATTTTTCGAATACCTGGCTTCCAGAAGACCCATCCTTGCCATGGGCCCTGTTGGCGGTGACGTGGATCTGTTGCTTCAAAGATGTAATGCCGGCAAGCTGTTTTCTTACAATGATATAGAACCAATGAGCCTTTTCATCCATGAAATATTTGAACAGGAACAGAGGGGTTCATACAAAAATGAAACAACAGGCGCCGAACAATTCACAAGAAGAAATCTAACGGGAGAGTTAGCCAACAATCTATGACCTCTATTCAAATCCCATGAGCAGCAAAGAAGTTAAAAGCAAATCTATCCTGTTTGTCTATACGGGTTTTTCCTCCTTTGTGAAGAATGATTACCTGCTGCTCTCCTCCGCACACCAGCTGCAAAAATACCATTTTTCTCCCGTTAAGGGAATTTTAAAAAACATCCTGGAAATTCTCAGACAATTTTTTTTCCTGCTGATCTTCGGATGGAAATACGATCTTTTTTATTGCTGGTTTGCCGATTATCACTCTTTTCTTCCTGTCCTTTTTGCAAAGATTTTTAGAAAGAAATCAGTTGTAGTAATTGGCGGATACGATGTTTGCCGTATCCGGAAGCTAAATTACGGGGCCTTTTGCTCTTCGTTCCGTGGTTGGTTCTGTGCCAAATCCATGAGATGGGCCAGCACCATCCTGACCGTTTCGTACCATGTCGACAGGAAAGCCAAAGCAATAGCACCCTTCACCAAACGCACCATGATCTACAACTGTGTGACACTGGAAAGTTCGGATGAGACAAGCACTTTCAAAACAGATACGATCCTGACGGTAGGCCTGATCAACAATGAGCGGACATTTTACCTGAAAGGAATCGACACTTTTATAGAAACCGCCAGACTCCTGCCGGGATTCAGGTTCGAAATAGTAGGGATTAACCAATCCAAATTGGCCCGTAAACTTGGAAACCTTCCACTCAATATCACCCTTTACAATAAAGTAAAACCGGAGGAGCTGTCTGCCTTTTACCTGAAAGCAAAAATCTATTGCCAGCTCTCCCGTTCCGAATCATTTGGGGTATCAGTTGCCGAGGCAATGACTTTTGGAGCCTTTCCGATCGTTACCCGGGAAGGGGGTATGCCGGAAGTCGTAGGATCAGTCGGAGCATTGGTGGAAAGAGATCCTCATTCGATTGCCAAAGTGATCAACGAGATATTCCTGAAACATGGCTTGATAGATGAAAATAAGATCAAAATGCAAATCAAAAAGCACTTTACCCAACAACTACGGGCCGAAGCAATTTTGCATCATATTGCTTCCCTTTAAACAAAAGTTCGGCTAATCCATTTGTGCCATTCGTGTTTAAATTATCAACTGACAAGCGCTTAAAAACTTATCTTTGCATTCAAGTCACAAAAATCAGCGTCAATGATCACCAGCATAGCCTGTAAAATATGTGGAAATGTTCACAACAACCATATCCACCTGGCCAAAGAGAGGCTTTTGAACCTGAAGGATGAGTTTCAATACCTCGAATGTGCCAATTGTGGTTGCCTTCAGATCATCGAAACGCCCAAGGATCTCTCCAGGTTCTATCCTACAGAATACTATTCCTTTCAGAAACCAAAGTTTGGCCTGTCGCTCAATCCCGTTGTCTACTTCCTGAAAAGAAGCCTGCTCCGTCACTATCTGCACAAATTTGATCCTGTTGGGGCCCTGCTCTCCCTCTTTTTGCCCCACCCTTTTCACTGGATGAAGCCAGATTTGCTGAATTTCAACTCCTCCATCCTGGATGTTGGCTGCGGCTCAGGTAGAATAATCCTATCCATGCAGCGCAGCGGTTTCAAAAACCTGACTGGGATCGATCCATTTTTGGAGAAAGATCTTCAAAACACGGCCAATTTAAAAATTCTGAAAAGGGACCTCTTCGAAATGACCGGACAATTCGATTTCATCATGCTGCACCACGCCTTTGAACACATGGACCAACCAGAACAAGTTTTGGGCAAAATCAGGGAACTGCTCAAACCAAACGGCAAAATCCTTATCAGGATTCCCGTAGCCAACTCCTATGCATGGCGCAAGTACCGCACCCATTGGTTTGCACTGGATGCCCCACGACATCTGTACTTGCACACGACAAACAGCATTCAACTGCTTGCTCAAAAGACCGAACTGAAGATTGACAAAATTGAGTACGACTCCTCTTTCGTACAGTTCGCTTCCAGCGAAAAATACCTCCGGGATATCCCCTATTCGGATGATTTTTCAATGTTTACGAAAAAACAGATGAAGAATTTCTCCAAAGAAGCTGCCAGGCTTAACAGCATTGGGGATGGTGATTGCGCCTGTTTCTATCTTTCGGTGAAATAAAGTCTGGTTCTTTGCTATGTCGCTGTATCGTTCACTCCGAAGTCTCGCGGACGAAGTTTTGAAAATATGATGCACAAAACCTATTGAAAACCGTTCTGTGGTTGTTATCACACTTATCCACTACAAACGGCTAATAGATAATAATTCACGAAAAGACGGTACAGGATGAATGTTAACGAGTGACACCCTCCCAATTTATCAATCAATTAGCTTTGTTATCACCTCAAAAATCTTCTTTGCACTTTCGTAAAATTCTCTAGCTTCCTGTTGGGTTGGTTTACCTGACCCTATCATCCCAATATCACTTGGATAACGCGAACTGGTGTAAACATTGTCCAATGACAAAAGATCGTGAACATCAAAAGGTTGTTCCAAGACACCTTCTATGATATTGTGTAATCGTATCAAACTATGAATGTGCGGAATGATCAAATCCTTCTCCATGATGAGTGCTTTAATGGATTTTTCAGCCGCTTGTTGCGAATGAAATGCAACAATAGCAGTTAGAAAACCATCGTCAAAGATCCGTTCACAATTTAGTAAGTCGGCCTTTGCAGAATCAAGCCATTGCTAAGTGCTTACTTTCATAGATTACTATTCCTTTACTTAAAATCTCTTTTGAAAACGAGCTTCCGATTTCTAAGAACTGTTTATACATTGGCAATGTGTAAACGATCAAATCAATAGGGACTTGTTTGGAAATATTTAAAATATGTTCGCTTACTGCAATATACAAATTTGTTCTTTCTTTAAACGTCTGCGGAATAAATTCATCGTTCGTAACTACAAGCAAATCAATATCACTGTCCTTGTGTGGCGTACCATAAGCATACGAACCAAAAAGCAAAACAAGATAAGGATCCAATTTGCTCAGGTTTTCTTTAAGTTGCTGTATGTAAATGTTATCGCTTTTCAAG
>JAVHPO010000214.1:0-15202 GCA_036170635.1 Prolixibacteraceae bacterium
AACGGATAGCCTATGATTTAGGAATAGAATTCTCTTTTTATAGTTAATTTAGCGTTTCGGATTCTGAACTTGTTAAGGATCAAGCAGAATGAGTTTATAAATGTATGGAATAATTTTGTCTTTGAACTGGTTTTATTTTTGGAAAATAATGTTTTACAGCAGGTTATTAATACCAGCTCCACGGTTTGGCGATATGAACAATAAGGGAATGCGGGATTTTTACTTTCCAGGGTACATAAAAAATTGATGCAGGTGTCAGTCTTCGCAAATCTCTGAAACCCTTATTGGTTATACCGCGTGTTGGGTGTAGGAGTTAATATTTCGACACTCTCTTTACTTATTTCCTTTATAAATGGATCGCCTTCATAAAAATATTTTGTCGGATATGGATGTGTCTCAATTATAGGGTATTTTATATTTATCCTTGAATATAGTTTCAAGTTATCAAAAATATTATCGCCAAATTGGTCGGAAATAAGTAGTAAATCTATATCCGACCACTCGTGTGTCAATCCCTTAGCTACAGAGCCAAATAGCAATACTTTATGAAAAGTCAATCCACTTGACTGACAATCAGTCATAAAAGCTTTTGCGGTATTTATTGCAATTTCTCTATTAACCATAATCTTAATTGGTTGGTAGTCTCCAGAATCGAACTTGTAAACTGCTCATTACAAACGTTATGCAATTTTGTTAAATAGTCAGGATATCGGCCCTCTAACTGAAATCTGTTTAAGCTAAGCATAAACTCACTTCTATCATCATTTAACATTATCGGTGTAGAAGTAAGTAAGTGAATTAGATTGTGTGTCCTTGGAGGCACATTCTCCTCATTATATTTTATCCAGAGGGACTTGCATAATTTTTCTATTACAAGATGAGCAAAAAATAAGGATTGTAAATAATTACGACCTTTGAACAATGTATCAACAGCAGTCCAGTCATCTTCTGCCTGATCAATCCAGAAATTAATATAGTCCTGTTTTGTCATCATAATCCCAAAGATAATTATTTTTTGAAATCAGTGAAATCAAAATGGAATGATCCATACTCTTGCCCCTAACTCTTTTGTAAGGACGGGAAGCAGGTAATATCGTTTCCCTATTTTTTTGTTACTTTTGTTTTATGGGAAACCCAAAGGAAATAGTGCTTTCAATGATAAGGAAACAGGTTAAAGAGATTGATCCTTCAGCCAAAATTATTCTTTATGGCTCCAGGGCCAGAGGCGATGAAAAACCTGATTCTGATTGGGATTTACTTATCCTGGTAAACACCAAGGTCGACATCAAAACAGAGCAAGTTTTTAGACATAAACTATTTGATGTTGAACTTGAACTGGGAGAGGCATTCTCAACTTTCGTTTACAATAAACGGGAATGGAAGTCGAAATATTGGATGACACCGCTTTATAAGAATATTTCAAAAGAAGGCATACCCATTTAATCCTGTTCAGCGCACTCCCGGAATATTTCCAGCATTGGCGATGCAGCAACTTGTGATTTGTAAAACCTTATTTTCCCCCCAACCTTAATAGAAAAAACAGTAAGATGAGGCAATAACCTTATTATCTTATTGTTACAGTGTATTTGAGGTATTTTTCCCTTCCGAATAAAATAATAAGGTTAAATGGTCACACCGGGCTGTTTTCTACTAAGGTTGCCTTACAGAATAAGGTTATACAAATCGTGATTAGATACGGTGGTGACGCATAATTTAAGCATTACCTGAACTGTTGATCTCCCTCTACTAAGATTGGGAAATAAAAATAAGGTTTTCAAACCCGAAAATTCCAGTCCGATATTTCTCTTTTAATTGACTTCGTCGAACTTCGTTTCGTGAAATCCGTGCAATTTGTGGTAGGGATTGAAAGGTTTATTCTGTTCGAAATGTTTCCTGTTTCTGTTCATTCTCAAATTCTGCAAATTCCGCTTCGTACAATTCGTGTAATCCGTGGTAGGCCGGGAATATTTGCGTCAATTTGTGGTATTTGTGGTTGGGAGGGGTTAATCCTTGTAATCCGGTGTTGTAATTCTTTGTGTAATCATACCCTGCTCCTCCGCGAATAACTCCAGTTTATCAGCATCATCTTTGGTGGTCTCCAGGCACATCCCGCACTCCGACGACCAGGGTTTCGGCACCGGTATCACCTTAACAGGAAGGCTGTTCTCCCTGCACCACTGCTCAGCTTTGATCACCTGACGGATATTCTGAAACAGCACTATTTCCCTATTTTCCGACATCATGAATGGCTTTGGCCAGATAGTTCAGCTCCTCCGGCGTGTGGTAAGGTGACAACGAAAATCGGCAATCCCCGGTAGGGAAAGAGCCCAGGTGACGGTGGGCCAATGGTGCGCAATGAAGTCCGGCCCTGGATTCGATGCCAAACCCTTCATAAAATCTCAGCGCCAGCTCAGAGGAACTCAGGGAGTTGTGCACCACCGAAAAGAGCTTTCCCTGATGCTCAAAATCAGCAGCACAGCGGACTTTGTAATTTACGTTCCGCTTCACCTCCTGCAACAGAGCTGCAAAATCGTCCTTCGAGTGTTGTGCAACCGGCCTGTTCTTCAGCGCCGCATTCAACCCATGAATCCCGGTTATGTTGGGCGTCCCGGCCTCGAAGCGGTCGGGTACGAAGGAGGGCATCGAGAGCGAATCTGATCCGCTCCCTGTTCCACCGTAAAGCAGAGGCTCCACCATTTCGGGATACCGCATAAAGGCGCCTCCTGTCCCGGTAGGGCCCAGCAATGATTTGTGGCCGGTGAAGGCCAGAAAATCGATGCCCCAGTTGTCCACTTCGACCGGATGCGACCCCAGCGACTGACTTGCATCCACGAGCAGCGGGATCTCCCCGATGGCCTTTTTGATCTCTCCCGGCGACTGTGCCATGCCATTCACGTTGCTCATGTGGCAGATGGCTACCAAAATGGTATTGGGCCGCAGTTTTGAAGCAATTTTATCCGCCAGGATGCGTCCGTCCGGCGCACTCTCCAGCAACTCCCATTCGATCAATCCCAGTTGGCGCAAGCGCTCAAGTGGACGGGCAATGGCGTTGTGCTCCATGGCAGAGGTCAGCACATGCCCCCCTTTCCTGCATATTCCCTGGATCATCAGGTTGAGCGCCGTGGTGGCATTGGCCGTCAGGATGATCTTTCCGGCCTCAGAAGTGCCCATTTTGGTTGCCAGCTGATCGCGGCACTCCTCCACCAGCCTGGTCGACTGCAGAATGCGCGGATATGCCGACCGTCCGTAGGTACCGCCCGTTTCGTTCAGGTGCCTGACCATCGCCTCGGCCACCGCTGCCGGCTTCGGAAAACTTGTCGCACAATTATCAAAATATAGATTCATGATGAAGTTTTAACTTGTTTGAAATGTTTGAAGGGTCTGTATTGTTTGAAATGTTTTTGAGATTTAATCCGTGAAATTTGTGTAATCCGTGTTAAGGCGGGATTATTTGTGTCCATTTGTGTAATTTGTGGTAAGGGCCGGATCTAACATTTCAAACTCAAAAAACCATTAAACTTTTCAAACCTTTTTTGAGGTTCAGGGCTTGATGATGTGCCCTGTCTTAGCCATCGTCTCCGTGATCGTGAACATGTTGGAGATCTTCCCTATCGCCATCTGACTCTTTATACCATAAAAATCGATACAGGTTCCACAGACCAGAATTTCGACCCCACTCTCTTCCAAAGCCAGAAGTGCGCCGCTCACACCCGAATCCACGGTAGTAAGTTTTACCCCTGCATTGTAAAATAGCAGATGCGTCGGCAATACCGGCTGCTCAATCAGGGCATTCAAAAATCCCTTCATCAGGATAGCCCCAAGCTGAGGATCACCCTCTCCCATCTTGTCGCTGCTTACCACAACAATGTAGGAGGAAGAACAAATCCCAGGATCGATGCTGCACGAACCCGGCGCTTCACCTGCCTCAACAGTTTGGTTCACTACCGTGATGTGGAAGATGCCATCGCTTTCATTTCCGGCCGGAGCCAGTGATTGATCTTTCAGATAGGTGAGAATATTCTGAAAGGCTGTCTGGTTGTCACACTCAATCTTCAGCGTCTCACCGGGCAGACAATTTTTCAGCGCCTTCCGGGTCAATATCAATGGTTGCGGACAGAGCAACCCTTTGCCATCTACAGTTTGCATTTGATCTATATTTTGCTTTAACTAATTCAACATTTATTTGAGTTCCACTGGTTCTTCTACCCTTCGACAAGCTCAGGGACCGGTAATTTAGTTATACTTTTATTACCCTCCGACCCTTCGGCTTCGCTCAGGGACCGCAGGCTCAGGGGGCAATGGGAAGGGTTTTATGTTTTTAATTATTCGTCTAATTTGTGTAATCCATGGTATGAAAAAAAACTATTTGTGTCCATTTGTGTAATTTGTGGTAAGGGCTGGATTTAACATTTTAATCTTTCCAAACCCTTCAAACTATTCAAACCTTATCTCCCGCTCAGCAAACGCCGCCAGTTCGGGTGCTGCAAATTCGGGAGAGTAAGATTTTGGAACGAACTGTATCATCTTCGTATTGCGCCGGGTCATGCTGAAATCGTAGGTCTTGTCGTAATAGGCCAGGGTAATCTCAGTCACTTTTCGGTAATCTCCGGCATGAAGCGCCTCAAGCGTCTCATGGGTATCCTTCCCTCCTAACCTTTTGCTGATATTTTCGACACTTCGTTGCAGCTGTTCAGGTGGAAAACTAGCATAATCGCGCAACAACCTCTCAATCCGTTCTTCGGTGGGCGGATCGATCCGGATGGTCTGACAGCAGTTCATCTGCGAAAAAAGTTCGTTGAGGATGCTCACCCGTCCGATGGCCTGGCTCTCCCCTTCCACCCAGATAGGTTTGGAAAGATCGAATTCCGTGATCTTCTCAAAGATAAAATTGGTAAACTGCTCGGTGGTAGGTTGCGGAGGCTGACCAATCCCTCCAAAGCTTGAACCACGGTGGTTCGCCAGTCCTTCAAGGTCCAAAACCTGATGTCCGAGGGATTCAAGCTGATGGAGTATTTCTGTTTTGCCGGATCCGGTTGGTCCACTAAGCATGATCAGTTTCAAACCCTTGCTGATAAGCTCCCTGCAATGGCTTCTGTACGCTTTATAACCACCCTCAAGCAGATAAACTTCCCTCCCCGCCGTTTGCAAAAGCCAGGCCATGCTGCTACTCCGCATTCCGCCACGCCAGCAATAGAGGTAAAGGGATCCCTGAAGTTTTCTCGCCTGAAGGACAAATTTTTTCAGCTTTGGACCAACAAACTCCAGCCCTTTCAGAACGGCCGGTTCCTTGCCCTGTTGTTTGTATAGGGTACCTACAATGATCCGCTCTTCGTCGGTGAACAGCGGGAATGAGATGGCATTCGGCAAATGACCCTCAGCAAACTCAGCAGGCGTGCGGATATCCAGCACCACCTGCCCCTTCATCCTGCCAATAAAATCATCTGCTTTTAATGTCGTCATCATTCACGATTTATCAGGCAAATTTACGCCAAATTGAGCAGAACGCAATTGATGTCCAGAGGCAAATCAAAAATGATTTCTAATGCAATGCTCAATTTTCAGATAGAGGCTCTTTCCGTCTGATATGAGAATTGGTCAATAATAAAAACAAGCTCGCAGACGGGTTACTATTATCAATCCTCAACCCGGGGTGCCGCTCCTTCGTCACTTTACCCCGGGTTATTCATATTTGACCACTTCGTGGCAAAAACATTATTCATTTGTATTTTGGAAGGGTTGGTTTTACAGTAGTTTATTAATTTGTGTCCATTTGTGCAATTTGTGGTAAGGACAGGGTTTGAAGGGTTTTATATTGTTTGAAATGTTATCTGTTTTTTTAATTTGCTTCCTTTTGTGCATTTTGTGGTAAGGACGGGGTTAATCTGATTAATCCGTTTTGAAATCCATGTAATCCAAATCCGAAATCCATCTAATCCTAATCCAAATATCTTTTACTAGCTTTGACTGATTCAATTACTACTATTTAACACATTATCATGAAGAAAAATCAACTCATTCTCTCCATTCTCCTGGTGGGAATCGCCTTTGGCACTGCCTGGGCCATCCGGGGACAATTCGGGTTGATCGGCGGCGGACTCGTAGGCCTGTCGCTGGCAATAATTCTTTTATTACCATTAATTTCGCAACTTATGCATGGCGGAATACCCAATGCCAACATGCGATTTCCATTACAACCATGAGAAAAATCCTCCTCCTGCTTCTGGTAGCCGGCACACTTTCTGCCCAGGCTATTGATCCTGATCCCATCCAAAAATTAATTGCCAAAGGCGAAAAAATCACCAAAGCGGGTGGTGGCTATATTTTCACCGAAGGACCCTCGGTAGCTCCGGATGGCAGGGTGTTCTTCACCGATCAGCCCAACGACAAGATTGATGTTTGGAGCGAGGGAGGATCCATTACCACCTTTATGCAGGGTTGCGAAAGATCCAATGGCACTTACTTCAACAAAATGGGAGAGTTGGTGGCCTGCGCCGATTTGCACAACCGGCTTGTTGCCTTCTCGATGGGGAAGCAATCAAGAATCCTCGCGGAGAGCTTCAACGGCAACCATTTAAACGGCCCCAACGACCTTTGGATTGCCCCTAACGGTGGAATCTACTTCTCCGATCCATACTACTTCAGGGAATACTGGGAGACCGGCCACAAAGAGCTGCAGGATCTGCGCGGGGTATATTACCTGAGTCCGGAAGGAAAGGTCACGAGGGTCATCGGCGATTACAAACAACCCAACGGACTGATCGGTACCCCGGATGGTAAAATACTCTATGTGAGCGATATCAATGACAAGAAAATCTGGAAATATGCCATCAACGCAGATGGATCACTGGATTCAAAAACCCTGTTTGCACCCGAAGGATCGGATGGGATGACCATCGACAACAAAGGCAACGTCTACCTCACCAACAAATCCATTTCGATCTATTCCCGGAAGGGAGAACATCTTGGCAGAATTGAGGTTCCCGAACAGCCCTCCAACATCTGCTTCGGAGGAAAAAAGAGAAACATTCTATTTGTGACTGCCCGAACTTCAGTTTACACACTCAAAATGAAAGTCAGAGGAGAATAATTTATTGTTTCGTCTGCCTTATTTGCATTTCATTCCAATAATTGTCAAGAATATTGGTGACCATGGGCCTGAAAAAGTGCCAGAAGAAGGTTGTACGGTCGATGTAGTTGTATTTGTCGTAAAAAAACTTGTGAAAGTAGGTTACACCTGTGAATTTTGCACTCTCCAGATCGATGGGCGCATCACAAAAATCACCGCAGAAATAGTAGTAATTCTTCTCCTTGTTCTCAATCACACATGGGAATACGTCCGGAATACCATATTTGGACATCAGCTTTTTGCCGCTGTCGTTTGCATATATTTTAAACTTCGACACAATCCGGTTCGATTCGCCTGATTCCATGATGTCAAACCAATAAGGATAGGTTATCTCTTTGGGTAATCCATACTCCTGCTGCCCATAATTGGAGGTGTAAATCCAGGGAACCTCCTCTTTGAGCGCAGCATCCATCTCCAGAACAACAAGTTGGTCGTTCTCGTGGACGAAAAGTATTCCCGGTTGATGGAAATTCCATGTTTTGTGGTACTGTCGCTCGTAAAGCCTCCTGGCCCAGGACGGAATATCAGGATTGACAATGGTATCCAGCGATTCAAAGTATCTGCCAACCCAGCCGGACCATTTAACATCCAGCAATTTTTCAGCCTCCTGCCTGACAGAAGAGGTGGTAGGACTTGCCAGGAAATTGAACTCCGCCATCACAAGCTTCCGGGAATCCTGAAGCCTGCGAAGCAAGACCAGATCATTTTTATTCAATCCACCGTATATTTTTGAGGATCTTTCATTGATCGACTTATCCTCATACCATTCGTTGGAATAGATGCCGTAGGTATCGGTAAAATAGGCCATATCGAGACTATCAGCAGCCTGGATTACCTGATTGTAGGAAAGTTTCACAAAGTCGTTGGTGACGAATTTGAAATCCTTTTGCGGGAAAAATCCTTTGTAATCAATGGTCGGGTTGTTCAACTGATTGAAAGAGGTATATTTCCGATGGATGAGCACCCAACTGAAGGAGTTATGTTCGACATAGGAATTCAATGGAACGGTCATATCGTATATCAGGACCTTCAAAGGCTTGTTATCTTTAACTTTCCATGCCAGATAACTAACCAGAGGAATCATCATGGGAATTAAAAAGAGGAGAATTATGAAATGTTTGCGTTTCATGTGTATATAATTTGTTTTTTAATTGCCACATGGAATACCCACATATTCATTTTCGGTTGGTGTGATATTTGTCTCATGGGTATTTCATAGGCAAGCCATTGTACCGGTAAGAATGGTCAAACCGGCAACTATATCAAATATAACCACATTTTTCAAGGATTGTTCAAAGGAGGCTTTTGGATCTCAGACATTCAAACGATGAGCAATGGCCGAATAGGCCAACAATCTTTCGACTGTTGTCTCAGGAGTAATTTCGCAGCCTGCCGAAACAATTCCCCTGCCTTTGGTGCTGGTAAAACAAGATTGAACACTCTCCTCAACCTGAGCTAGCGTTCCGTTCTGTATAACCGAAACAGGATCGGTATTCCCGGCGAAAACCTGATTCGCTGACAACAGGGGCAGAAATTTCTCCATCGATCCAACCAGATGGTCAACATCCACTATGTCGGCCCCAGTTAGAATCATATCGGGCAGGATGGCAGTGGTATTTCCGCAGATATGCAATTTTACTTTGGCTCCGAGCGCATGGGCATGGTCAACAAGGGCCTTTTCCAAAGGTAAAACGTATTCATTATAAAGATCCGGTGAGATCAGTGAACAAACAGCGTCCCCAATGCCAATGCAGTGGGCACCGGCCTTGATTTGCGCTTCCACAAAAATCAGGGCACTCTCCGTGATAATTTCAAGGGCCTTCTTCAGCTCTTCGGGATGTTCATAAAAATCGAGGCAGGCAGCGGAAAGATCCCTCAAATCGCAATATTCGGCCAGGGGACCTTCCACCCAACCACAAATAAATTGGGAATCTCCAACCAGCTTTCTGTAGTATCTGATCTCTTCAATCCTGGATACCAACCGCGGATGTTCGTTTACCTTAAGTATCTTGAGTTTGACAATATCCTCAATTTCGTTGATTAACAAGGAGTCGACAACAGGGAGGGAGTTCAGGGGATAACTTATTCGGGTACCAAAGGAGGCTGCTTCGGCATAGGCATCAGACATTACATTGACCCAGTCGTAAGAAAAATCAGTAGCACACTGAAGGTTGGTATTGCATTTGTCAAGGTAATTCAGACAGAAATCACGGTAGTTTACACCCGAATATTTTGCCGCAAAACGCATCAGGATGGGATGAAAGGGTGGTCTGTCGACCGTCCTCCCATCCAAAAAATCCATGGTTCTCTGCAAACCGTTCATAATTAAAAATGTTTGAAGGGTTTGAAAAGTTTAAAATGCTTGAAAAGTTAACTCAGTTGGAGTCCGTAAAGATCCAGGTAAACATTTAAACATTTCAAACCCTTCAAACCTCATAAACTATTTCACGTAAGCCGCGGTGGCTAAAAAGTCGTAACTTTTCTGAACACTGACAAGTGGTTCAAAATTGTAACGCTCAACCTCAACGAAATAATCCTTGATTCCAATAGAATAACCTGTTTCAAAGATGGTTTTGAAATCAAGCAATCCACTTTCGCCAATCTCTTTTTCGTCTTTGATGTGAAGAAGTTGGAAACGGTTCGGGTATTTTTTCATGTACTCAACAGGAGAGCATCCACCTTTCATCACCCAGTAGACATCCATCTCAAAAGTGACTTTTTTGGGATCCGTGTTCTCCAGCATGAAATCGTAGATCACTTTATCTTCAATTTTGGTAAACTCATGGTTGTGGTTGTGCCAGCCGAACTGCATACCGGAGGCAGCTGTTAATTCACCGACGGCATTGAAATAATCCATTTGGATTTTCAAATCAGCCAGCTTATCAGGCCATTTCAGTCCTCCTGGTTTAATCATAAATTTCATTCCGGTTTTGGCATGGTCTTCGATGGCTTTTTTCCACCAATCCATGGCAGCTGTGTGGGTTTCTTTGGTATAGTTTGGTCCACCCAGGTGACAACTGTTGAGCTTCATACCTAAATCTTTCACTCTCTTATTGAATTCTTCCGGCAGCATGCCATAAATTTTACCATCCCCGTAGTTGGCTGTTTCAAGCGAGTAATAGCCCATTTCGGCAGCCTTTTTAAGTGTTCCCAAAGCATCCTTGCTCATATCATCACGCAGGGAATAGAGCTGAAGTCCCACCCTTTTCTTTTTTGATTTTTTCGGTTCAGCGGCAGTCAAAAGATTGGCACCTACCACACTCCCGGCAACGATCAGTGAAGTCGTTTTAAAGAAATCTCTTCTGTTTGTCATGACTATATTAATTTTTTGAGTTTTGTTGAATGGTAAAAATAGCTTTTATTTTTATTGATAACAACAAAGGCTGCCTCCCGAAGGAAGCAGCCTCATTTACTAAACTTTGTTTAACCGCTCTAACAAAAAAAACTCACTACCAATAAGACTCTCCAATTAATAAAAAGTTACACTTTTTTGAAATAAAATCTGAAATAACCGGATTACTGAAAGGAGGCAGGAAATATTTTTGATGTTGGAATATAATTATTTGCAAATAAGTAATATCCCTATACGATCTGGTGATTATCTTTGCATTGAATCGAAGATGCAAATCACTAAAAACTATTAACATGAAGAAATTTTTCAAGTACCTGGGTATTGTTGTTCTGCTACTTGTTATTGGCCTGGTTTTTTGGTTCGGCCACAACCTCAAAGACCTGCATCCGGATTACAATTTGGACCTGAAAATCCTGAACAATGCACCCACCCAACTTTCTGCCGGATTTTCCGCTATGCCAATCACTCCGGCTGTTCCGGATCGGTGGGACGATAAAAACAAAAATGCGGAGTACGATTCTGGCCAGGGAGAGACCTTCACCGATGGAAACGGCAACGGTAAATTTGATCCTGTTTGGATTGCCGGATTTGGGAATAACAAGCCTGCCAACGGGATTCACGACGACCTTTGGGCAAGGTCCATGGTAATTGACGATGGAAAAACACGCCTGGCCATCGTTGTATTGGATGCTATCGGATTCATGAACAACGATATAATTGACGTAAGAGAGCGCATTTCCAAAGCATCAGGTATTACCTACGCAATCATCTCCTCTACCCATACCCACGAAGGGCCCGATCTGCTTGGACTCTGGGGAAAGACCCCATTTCAGAGCGGTATTGATCCTGCCCATATGGAATATGTGAAGAATCAGGCGGTAAAAGCCATCGAAACAGCTGCGAAAAATCTTCGACCTTGCCGTTTGTCGGTCTCCCAGGATCTGACAGGAGCCGCAAATCTGGTTATTGATACCAGAAAGCCTGAAGTCTTTGATTCAGGGCTTCGCATGATCCAGGTACTCGACAAGGAGACAAACAAAACGCTGGGAACCCTGATCTCCTTTGGCGACCACCCCGAAACACTATGGAGCGACAACCTCCTGCTAACCTCCGATTTTCCGCATTTTGTGCGCGAAGGGATCGAAAAAGGAGTATTCAGCAAGGATAGCCTGATGAGACCGGGTGTTGGCGGTGTTGCCGTTTATGCAAGCGCTGCCGTTGGCGGATTGATGACCACCCATCCGCGACTAACCATAAAAGACCCCTTCTCAGGTGAGGAATTCAAAGCTCCTACCTTCGAAAAAGCTGCAGCCCAGGGAAAACAGATGGCCAACCTGGCGCTTCAGGCAATGGCAAAACCGGAAGAGGTGATCGACTCGTCTTCCATCTCCATCGTGGCTAAAACTATTCTTATCCCCCTTGACAATACAATGTTCAAGCTTGCCGCCATGCTTGGGGTGATGAAAAGAGGAACCTCCGGCTGGATGAAGATGAAATCGGAACTCGCGGTCATAAAGATCGGACCGATTTCGATGATCACCATACCGGGAGAGTTGTATCCTGAGATTTTAAACGGAGGAGTTGAAGCTCCTGAAGGTCAGGACTATAAAATTTCACCTGTCGAAATACCACCCCTCAGGGAGTTGATGCCCGGAAAATATAAGTTCATGTTTGGCCTTGCCAACGATGAGATAGGATACATCGTGCCCAAAAGTCAATGGGATGTAAAAGCACCATTTACCTATGGACGCGACAGCGGCCCTTACGGAGAAGTTAACTCCATGGGTCCTGAAACGGCTCCCATTATTCACAAGAATATCAAGGCAATGCTGGAGGAGTTGAAATAAAAGAAGTAACTAAAGTGACTAGAGTTATGGACTCCGTACAATTACTAATTAGTGCGAAGTACTCTAGTCACTTTAGTCACTCTTTAAATAAAATCCTCTCTACCTCCACAACCTCCCTAACCACCGCATCCGCACCCGACTTCCACAATATTTCGTCATCAAGTATTCCGGTATTGATGGCTATGGTATAAATGCCTGCAGCCTTTGCTGCTTCAATTCCCAATGGCGCGTTCTCGATTACCACAACCTGATCTGCCTGAAATCCAGACCGGGCCAGTGCTGTAAGATAGGGCTCAGGATGGGGTTTACCATGTATCACATCGAAACCCGATATGATCCTTCCTTTTTCTATCAATCCAAAAAAATCAGCACATAACTCTTCCAGCAATTGGGCCTGACCAGAACCGGTGACTACCCAAATTTCCAGATCCGCTCTCTTTGCTTTTTTCATCAACCCGGTGATCCCCGGTAGGGGTTTGGGTTTGGCCATCCTATCAAACAGCTCGGTTTTCTTTTCATAGATTTGGCCTATCTCTTCGTCATTTGCCAATCGGCCCAACTTCTCCTCATACAACAGATGAATGGTCGATGAGCCGGTCCTTCCTTCATTCAGATAGACCTGTTCCAACGGAAAATCCCACCCAAGATGGGCAAAGGCCTTGCTCCAGGCGACTGAATGATTTCCCATCGAATCATAAATCACACCGTCCATATCAAAAAAAATGGCCTTGAGCGCGCCAAAGCCATTCAATAGTTGTTCGTTTTGCATGCAATTTCTAAACTACAGATCCTTGGTTTTGTGCCGTTCGTGGAACCTTCGAGACCTTTGTGGTAAAATTTGTTATTTTAGTTTGCCCGAAATCTGATCCAATAACGGAGCTACCATTTTCTGATTGGCAAAGCCTGTCGCACCAAGTAGATAGTTTCCCTTCCACCTCAGACTAACTGCCCCATTAAACGGATCTTTGATCAAAATATCCCCTTCTGCCGGATTTTTGATTTTGGCCTCCGCATATGAGATGTACTTGAGAACCATCTTCTCCACCTCAGCCCGATCGGCCCTTTCTATGATAAAAAGAGTCACCTCGGCTCCGTTCAAACTGTATTTTGCCCTGACCGCTGAGCCCAAAAATCCCAATCCCATAAACTCGGTTGGAATATACTGGCATGTATTGGGTTGAAGGTTTTCTTTTGGAAACAACCCAATAACTTTAGGGTATTCAGGATTTGTGGACAAGGTCTTGGCGAACTCAGCAGCAAAAGATTTCAATGAAAAGCCAGCTACTTTTTCGGGTTGTGTGCTGTTGATTTTCACATAAAACTTACCGGTTACAAAATTCAAAGTGGTTGCATCGCTGTATCCTTCAAGTCCGATGGGACTGGTTTCGGCTTTTGCAGATCTTTCAATGCTGTAGATTCCATAAGCATGAAGCGGATCGCCGTGATCGTAAACCTCAACTGTCAGTTCAGATCCATCACTCTTCCAGCTTGCCACCTGCAAAGATTCAAATCCGTAACTTAGGTAAAATTCTGCTGCGCCATCAATGTGCTCATACAAATTGTCTTTGTTGAAAACCTGCACTTTCCCATCGCTTTTCCAGCCGTTAAGCGTGGGGAAAACGACTCCCTGGGCCCAGATACTTAAAGGAAACAAAATCAGACTTACGAATAATATTTTTCTCATACCAGAAAATTAGCAGGCACCATTTTGATACGGGCAATATCAGTGATACGCTCGCGCACATCGAATCCATTGGGACAGGCCACTGTGCAACCCGGACACTCTTCACACGGATTGTGCGACAGGTTCAATTTGGCAACAGTAGTTTGTGCCTTAGCAGGATATCCGTATCCGTAATTGTACATATAGGACCGCATAAGATCAGGAATGGGAAGCTCTTGTGGGCATTGGCCTGAGCAACTCATACAACCGTGACAATAAAGCCCAACTTCGTTCATGGCCAGCTGCAGATCACCCTTCTCTGTTTCGTCAAGATCATGATTTTGGGCAACCTTCCAGTTCTCTTTCACCATTTCGAAGTTGGTAAGTCCGGGAATGCAGGTATGAACCAATGGGTTCGACAAAGCCCACTTTAATGCGGCCTTACAATTAACAGGTTTCTTCTTCTCCTTGTCCAAAAATCCTCCGGCCATATTCTTCATTCCAACAATTCCCAATCCCGCATCGTTGGCCCTTTGCAAAGCTTTTTGCAAATCTGCATCGTCTTTCAAACGGAAGTTATAGGAGGTGAGGACGACTTCATACAACTTGCTATCGACCGCAGCATTGATGACAGCGGCCATGTTGCTATGCGTCGTGATACCAATAAATCTGGCTTTTCCACTCGCTTTGGCTCTTTTAAGCGCTTCGGTATACCGTGGATCCAGCGCATAGGCCAAATCACTGGCGGCATGCAGATACAAAATATCAACATAACTCATCTGAAGTCTTTTCAGGCTCTGATCAAATTTTTCAAGAAATTGTTCTGTTGACATCCCCTCTTTTGCAGGGTGAATTTTGGTCGAAATGATGACTTGATCTCTGGGAATATCTTTAAAATACTGACCTACCATCTCTTCATTACGGCCATCCTGGTATCCGCTGGCAGTATCAAAATGCCTGATACCTATTTCATATGCGGCTTTCAAAATATTGGGATTGTCGGCCCTCATCACCCCCATACTCACGATCGGAACTTCGATGCCGGTATTCCCGAGTGTCCGGTAGATAATGTCCTTCTTCTTTTTCTCTTTCTCTTTGTTTTTCTTTTTTTTCTTCTCCTTTGGAACAGGCATAGCTTGTGCTGCCATTCCGAGTGTAGCTGTTGCGCCTAAAAACAAAAAATTTCTTCGGTTAAAAGTGGAATTTGCCATAAT
>JAVHPO010000215.1:0-3102 GCA_036170635.1 Prolixibacteraceae bacterium
AAAATCTACAACGACGAATTGTTGCTGATGGTCAAAGAACGGGAGAAAAAGCTGCAGCGGGGCGAACTTTCATTGGAAGATTTCACGGTGAAGAATGCGGTTCCCTTTCTGACACGGCTCTACCAGGCAGGTGTCAAACTCTATCTGGCCAGTGGCACCGACGAAGTGGATGTGAAGAGCGAAGCCAAAGCGCTTGGGTATGAATACCTCTTCGAAGGCAGGATCTATGGTGCTGTAGGCGATATCAACAAAGAGGCGAAAAAGATCGTGCTCGACCGCATTCTCGACTCAATTGGCACCGCCGAATCAGGACAGATTATCACCTTCGGGGATGGCCCTGTTGAGATCCGCGAAACCCACAAACGCAACGGCATCACCGTCGGACTTGCAAGCAACGAACAGCGCAGGTACGGTTTAAATGCCCACAAACGCACCCGTCTGATCAAAGCCGGGGCAGACATTATCATCTCCGATTTTTCGCAAATGGAACAGCTGTTGGAGTTGTTGGGAATAAATTAATAATTAGCTCGTAAATCACAGATTAATAGTACATTATATAGGCTAATTTTAAAAACTGACGGGGTGACTCAGAGTCACCCCGTCAGTTGATTAAAACATTCATCCCACAAGTAGTGAAGTTCGTTCATTTCTTGTGGGAAACTTTTTTGTAAATTTTCTGAGATGATTGCTGTGAATCAGTGCAACGGAAGCATCCTGTCAAAATACTTTACCATACAAATTCCACTGTTCATCCGACATTTTTTACAGCTCGTCAACTAAATTTTTGAACCTAATTGGTGTTGTGCCACCTTTGAATCGTTAACCAAAAATTAGTTATTGCCATGAGACGTCTACTCTTTTATCTGCTTTTTTCACTGGCCGGCTTGAATGTTTTTGCACAAACCGTTATTACCGGCAAAGTGACCGAGGAAAATGGCGTGGCAATGGCAGGGGCAAATGCCTATTTAAAAGGAACCTATGATGGAACATCAAGCAACGAAAAAGGTGTTTTCAAATTTAAATCGACCAAAACCGGTTCCTTTGATTTGGTTGTCGGACTTGTTGGGTACGAACAATTTACGCGCAAAGTGGAATTGAAGGGCGATACCATTCGGATCAATGTTCAATTAAAAGAGGCATTTAACCAGCTGAATGCGGTGACCATCACGGCAGGAACATTCGAAGCGGGCGACAAAAAACGCGCGGTAACCATAACTCCTCTCGACATGATGACCACTGCCGGTGCAGCCGGCGATATGTACGGAGCCTTGCAGACCTTACCCGGTACGACAACCAATGGTGAGTCGGGCCGGTTATTTGTAAAAGGGGGAGACAGCGAAGAATCACAAACATACATCGATGGTTCGCTTGTTTCAGTTCCATACAATTCAACCGCTCCCAATCTGGCTACCCGTGGACGATTTAATCCATTCATGTTTAAAGGAATGGTTTTCAGTACCGGTGGATATTCGGCAGAGTACGGTCAGGCGCTTTCTTCGGTGCTCCTGCTCAATACCAACGATATGCCGGCTGAAGATCAGCTCGATTTATCAGTGCTTTCGGTTGGGACAGAAATTGCAGGATCAAAATTATGGAAAAACGGCGCTGTGACAGGATCATTTGGCTACAACAATCTTCAGCCATACATGAGCATTGCCTCGCAGAATTATCATTGGACCCACGCTCCGGAATCGGCCAACGGAGCAATAAGCCTTCGTCAAAAAACGGGTAAAACAGGCATGTTTAAGCTCTATTCCAGTATCAGCCGAAGTAGTTTTAGCCTGAATCAGGAAGACCTGAACCAGGGAGGAAAACCCTTTGACTATGAACTATCCAACAATAATTATTTTTTAAATGCATCATGGAATGGCAAACTGGATGAAAACTGGAGCATGAATTCTGCTGCTTCGTTTACAACCAACAAAGACAATATTGGGTTTGACCAAACAACTGTCGACAAAAAAATTCAGGGAATATTTCTAAAGAATGTATTTTCCCATTCATTCAGTGATAAATTCATCTTAAAATTTGGCGGCGAACTTTCTGTAAAGTCGTTCGGGCAAAATGTTCAAACGCCAACCGAAACTCATGACAACCGGTTTATCAATCGCAATTTCTCGGGTTTCACTGAAGCTCAGGTTTATGCCTCCTCAAATTTTATGGCACGTATTGGCGCTCGCATGGAATATTCAGATTACCTGAAAAGGTCGAATGTGTCGCCACGTCTATCTATTGCATATAAAGTAAACGGGAATAGCCAGTTTTCCCTGGCCTATGGTTGGTTTTATCAGAATCCGGTAGACGATTATATGCTCTACACAAACCAAATAATGCCGGAAAGAGCAGATCATTATACATTTAGCTACCAATCTACCATCAATGAACGAACCATTAAATTAGAGCTGTATTACAAAGATTATAAGGATCTTGTTAAACAAAACGGTGGTGCATTTTATCTGCCAACCAGCTACTCCAATTCGGGTAGCGGCTATGCCAAAGGGCTTGACTTTTTCTGGAGAGACAATAAAACTATAAAAAATGGCGATTACTGGATATCCTATTCATACCTGGATACCAAACGCAATTACCGTAATTTCCCAACAGAGGCTATCCCAACGTTTGCCAGTAAACACAATTTCTCGGTAGTTTACAAACACTGGTTCGCAGGTTTACGTTCGCTGGCAGGGGCAAATTTCAAGTATTCGTCACCTCGTGTGTACAACAATCCCAATTCTACGGTTTTTAACGGCGAGCAGATGAAACCCTACAGAAGCCTTGACCTGAGCTGGAGTTTTCTATATAGGCAAAACATCATCATTTATGGTGCAGTCACCAATATTACCGGATTTAAAAATGAATTCGGACGGCAATATGCTGATACGATTGATGCCAACGGACAATATCCAAGCTCATCCATCAAGCCTGGTTCGAACCGCTTCTTCGTAGTGGCTTGTTTTATTACACTGACAAAAAAGGGAAAAGCCAATCAGCTCGATAAAATTGAGTAGAGACAGGAATAATTAAAAATTACATATTACAGATTAAAAATTGATTCCACTCCGAAAAGTATTTTTGTTTTTAATTAATTAATATTCAGATATA
>JAVHPO010000216.1:0-3089 GCA_036170635.1 Prolixibacteraceae bacterium
TCAAATTCAATCCTGCAGCCTTGATCTGCTGGGGGATAAAGCTGGTAGCCGTCATTCCGGGTACGGTATTAACTTCCAAAAAATAGAAGGTCTGGTCTTTTAGAATGTAATCGACCCGAACAATCCCTTTGCAGTTGCAGAGGTCGTAAATCTTGGAGGAGAGTTCCTGAACCTTTGAAGTTAATGCCTCACTGATTCTTGCCGGAGTGATCTCTTCGGCCATTCCGGGCGTATATTTTGCTTCGTAATCGAAAAATTCGTTTTTTGGAATTACCTCGGTAACCGGAAGAACAATCTTTTTATCCCCGATTCTCACCACGCCGCAAGTAAACTCCTTCCCATCAATAAATTCTTCCATCAACACTTCAGGACTCTCTTTCAAGGCCTTCTCCACTGCTTCAACCAGCTCCTCCTCTTTTTTTACTTTCGTGACACCGAAACTGGAACCTCCGGCGCTTGGTTTGACGAAAAGAGGAAGTGAAAGTGTCTTGACCACTTCGGAAGGATTCCATTTTTCGCCTTCCATGAGTCGCAAAGATTTGGCAAGCTGAATGTTATAGGATTGGAGGTATTTGTTGCAAAAATTTTTATTGAATGTGAGCGCCGAGGATTGAACGCCACAAGAGGAGTAGGGGATTCCCAGCATTTCAAAGTAGCCCTGGAGGTTGCCGTCTTCACCGGGTGTGCCATGAATCATGATGTAAGCATATTCGAGCAGAACTTTCCGTCCATTTAGGACAAAGGAAAAATCGCTTTTGTCAATCGGGGCAATCTCCTGATCATTCTCCAGAGCTTTCCAGCTTCCATTGCGGATCGATACCAGCCAGGGAGCAAATTTATTGCAGTCAATGGCACTGTACACATTGGCGCTGCTCCGAACAGAGACAACATATTCAGAGGAGTCTCCTCCGGCAACGATGGCGATGTTTTTTTTAGTCATAATTTCATTATTGGTATTTTTGCTGCCCAAAAAACAAAGGATAAAGTTAAAAGGATAAAGGATAAAGTAAGAACGTCACAATCTAAAATCCTGAAATTATTTTTATTTTTTATTCACAACCTCATTCTAAATCCCCGAGCAAATGCCCACTTTATCCTTTTTACTTTATCCTTTATCCTTGTTTACTTTATCCTTTTTACTTTATCCTTTATCCTTATCCTCCCGATTAGTGAGGTAATTCCTCCATTTCTCAATGCAATTCTGCATATCCTCCGGTAACTCGGAATCGAAAATCATCTCTTGGTGGGTAGTTGGATGAATAAAGCCCAGTGTTTTGGCATGCAATGCCTGCCGGGGAAGTATGGTAAAACAATTCTCCACAAATTGCTTGTATTTCGTAAAAGTCGTTCCTTTCAAAATTTTATTCCCCCCGTAAACCTCATCATTGAAAAGCGGATGACCAATCTCTTTCATGTGGACCCTGATCTGGTGGGTCCGGCCGGTCTCCAGGACACACTCCACAAGATTGACATACCCAAGTCTTTCAAGCACCCTGTAATGGGTCACTGCAGGCTTGCCATGATCTCCTTTCGGATAAACAGTGAATACCTGCCTGTCCTTGGTACTCCTTCCAATATTTCCTTCAATGGTGCCTGAATCAGATACCAGGTTTCCCCATACCAGGGCAACATATTGACGTTGCGTGGTTTTCATGAAAAATTGCATGGCAAGATTTAGCTTTGCATGCTCAGTTTTTGCAACAAGCAACAATCCGGAGGTATTTTTATCGATCCGGTGAACCAGTCCTGGGCGCGGGTCATCACCACCATACAATGGAAGTCCCAAAAATCTGAATGCCAAAGCATTGACCAGAGTGCCACTGTAGTTTCCGTGACCGGGATGTACCACCAGACCCGGAGGTTTGTTGACCACCAGCAACTCCTCGTCTTCGTAAACGATATTCAGCGGGATATCTTCCGGGATGATTTTCAGCTCCCTGCGTGGGTAATCCATCACCACTGTCACCTCATCATTGGGTTTGACCCTGTAGTTGGATTTTACGGGTTTTCCATTTACCAAGATGCTTTCGGCCTCTGCAGCCATCTGGATCCGGTTACGCGAGGTACCCAGAATGCGGTTAGAGAGGAATTTGTCGACACGCATCAACCCCTGTCCCGGATCAGCAATGAAACGGTGATGCTCAAACTGTCCGGCTAACTCTTCGTTCTCTTCCGAAAGTTCACTGTCATCAAAAAGGGATTCGTCTTGTTGGCTCATGAAATGTTGGATACCGGGTTATTCCTTTGCACCAAGGGAAAGGTTTAGGTTTACGACACTGCCTGCCGGGATAAATATGGTCGAATTGGCCAGTGGGAATTGGCTGATCACTCTTGCTGCCATGGAGTCTGATTGATTTTTTACAGAGGTATCATAACTGATTGTTCCTGACTGCAACTGTTTTAATTTCAGTAATGTCAAGACTTCAACCATGGTCATTCCTGTGAAATCAGGGACTGATGTCTCGAAACTTCCGCCATTCTGGCCAACCACAAGATCTATGGTTGCCCCATTGTCTAAACGGGATCCCGGTAAAACAGTAACTCCTCTGCTTTTTTGCTCAAGGACCAGATCATTAAATTCGGAGGGAATAAATTCGACCCTTCCTATTGCAAATCCTTTGGATTCGAGCAATACCCTTGCCTGACGCAAGGAGATATCGGTTAATTTTGGAACCTCCTCCTGACCCGGAACTGAGGAGACCAATGTTAGGTAGATCATTCGTCCAGACTTTATCTTGTGTCCGGCACCTGGTTTTTGCATCAGGATGGTCCCGGCTTTTCTGTCGGCTTTGTAGACTGAATCCTCCAATTCAAATCGCAAATTCATTTTTTTGGCCACTTGTCGGGCTTCATTCATTGTCATTCCTGTGAAATCCGGAATGGCAAGACTTTCCCCCCTGTGGGTATAAAATGATAGGATCAGCATGGTCAGCCAGAGCAATATTATGGTCAGCAGTAGTGCTGCCACCAGATGTTTTCTGAATATTTTGCTGAGGAGGAATTCCTTTAGATGCATGAACAGGTGATATAAAATGATTGGTAAATTTAGGTATTTTTCTTTGAGAAAGTGAACTAAAGTGACTAAAGTG
>JAVHPO010000217.1:0-3051 GCA_036170635.1 Prolixibacteraceae bacterium
AGTTGATCCGGTATTTAACAGGAAATTTCAAATCCATCTTTGGCCTTCTTATGTCGTAAAAAGCAGAGGCATTGATTCCATTGCGTGAATAGCTATCGTATTGCTTAGATACCTTGTCGAGCCTTTTTATTTGATCCTCTAAATTCAGCAATGCAATATCTTTTTTTGATATGTCTGCAACTACTTTCAAATTCTCTTTTTTCATTTTGGGCTGATTACAGGTACATTTTATTTGCATACAAGTATACAAAATATATGAAACAAAATGAAAGTATTGAAAAATATATTTAGGTTAAAATATCTGTCAATCAGTTCATTTAATCAACATTTGAAAAGGTTTGAAAAGGTGTAAAAGGGGGTATTTTATGCCTTACAAGCAGAGGGTCGCTGGTTCGAATCCAGCAGTTCCCACAAAAAGGGTTATCGAGTAATTGATAACCCTTTTTTCATTCCTATAGTATGGCATTCACCTATATTTTCATCATAAAATACAAATAAAACGTTGTATATTATCTACATTTTGTTTATATTTGTTGAAAATAGTCAACATTTATCAATGAATACAAAAAGACAACTATTGTTCCCCAAACATAAGATGATACTGGAACAAGTAGGAGAAAATATAAAACTGGCAAGAAAGCGAAGAAAACTAACAACCATACAGGTCAGTGAGCGAGCCGGGATTGACAGAACTACGCTTTACCAGATTGAAAGAGGAAACGGGAGCGTATCTATGGCTGCCTATTTTAATACGCTAAGAGTATTGGGGTTGCAGGATGATTTTTTGAAATTAGCTGCCGATGACAGTTTTGGCAGAAAATTACAAGACCTTGAATTAACCGGAAAGAAACGACCACATGAAAATATTACATAAAAAAAGGAATGAGAATTGGGAGTTCCATATGGCCGTTAAAAAACAAGATAATAATCAGATGAAATAAAAATGGCTACTTCAAAAACTGATATACTTGTCTATGCACATTGGTCTGGAATGGATGAACCTAAGTGTATCGGTGTGCTGAGCGCACAACAAGCCAAAGGCAAAAAGTCTTTTAGTTTTGAATATGATCCTGCCTGGATAAAGTCAAAGGAACAAATGCTTTTAGATCCAGATATTACCTGGTATACTGGACCACAATATCCGAACGGGAAGGAAAATTTCGGGGTGTTCCTGGATTCGATGCCAGATACCTGGGGCAGAAAACTGATGAGAAGAAGGGCTGCGCAAAAAGCCTTAGAGGAAGGAAAGCCTAAACCAACTTTGTATGATATAGATTATTTACTGGGAGTAGCTGATGAAAGCCGTATGGGTGCCTTGCGTTTTAAACTGAATGCCGATGGCCCATTTTTGGACAATAATCTTCTTTCCCCTACGCCACCACTTACCAGCATAAGGGAATTGCAATACGCTGCTGAAATATTGGAGTTAGATGAGGATAGCGAAGCTGTAAAAAAATGGTTGGCAATTTTGATTGCTCCCGGATCTTCTTTGGGTGGTGCCAGACCCAAGGCCAATGTTGTAGATGAACATGGAGCATTGTGGATAGCCAAATTTCCATCCAAAGGTGATACTTATGATAAAGCTGCCTGGGAGTATTTGGCGTATCAACTGGCATTAAAAGCCGGGATTCAAATGGCAGAATCAAGAATCGAAAGAATTGCTGGTCAGCATCATACTTTTTTCACCAGGCGATTTGACAGGCAGAACGGAGAAAGGATACATTTTGCGAGTGCAATGACCATGACCGGCAACAACGAAGATACCATCAAAGACAATCCGGCCGGTTATTTGGATATTGCAGAATTTATTCAATTCGCTGGTGCACGTAACACGATTGATCTGCACCAATTATGGCGCAGGATCGTGTATAATATTGCGATCTCCAATACGGATGACCATTTGAGAAATCACGGTTTCATACTAACCAAAGATGGTTGGATTCTTTCCCCTGCCTATGATGTAAACCCTTCGATTGATAAGGATGGTCTGGCCTTGAATATTGATACGGATAATAATGCATTGGATTTTGATCTTGCCAAAAGCGTGGGTGGTTTTTTTCAACTATCAGACTTATCAATGGATGCAACGATTAATGAGGTGAGAAATGTTATAAGCAACTGGAGAAAAGTTGCTCAGGAAATTGGCATTTCACGTCAAGAACAGGAAATGATGACTTCCGCCTTCAGGTATTCCCTAATTCAATGATCTACTGTCTTAACCCCTAAATAGTTGGACGAAATTTGGAAAATAGTTGTATCCAACTATTTAGTGGTTAAGACAGGATAACAATAAGAAGAGAAATCAAGTTAAATTTATTTACTAAATTTAAGTCGTGTAAAAATCCCAAACTCTTGTGACTTATGAGAAAATTATTCATCCTCTTCCTAATCTCAGTCCTTTGTTTTCCGGTTCTGCTTTTCGCCCAGTCGGGTGGAAAAGTTTTCGATAATCTCTCCATGCCAAGCAAAATCCTGAAAATGGACCGAAAATATGCCGTCTATCTGCCGGCCGACTATGAAACCTCGCAGCGCAGCTATCCGGTTTTATATTTACTTCATGGTTCAGGAGATGACCAGAGCGGCTGGATTCAGTTTGGCGAGGTTAAAAACATTGCCGACAAGGCCATTCAGGAAGACAGATGCACCGCTATGATTATCGTGATGCCGGATGGCAATACAGGACAACGCGGCTATTTCAACAGCCCGAAAGGTGACTGGAATTATGAAGATTTCTTCTTTCAGGAGTTGGTGCCATACGTAGAAAAGACCTACCGGATCAGAGGCGACAAACGTTACCGTGCAATTGCCGGCCTATCCATGGGCGGAGGCGGCTCCTTTATGTATGCACTTCATCATCCCGAACTTTTCTCTGCGGCATGTCCCCTTAGCGCTTCGGTAGGACCTGTCTCATTGGAGGAGGCAGCTACACGATGGGAAAAACAGTATCCGGGTATTTCTAAAGAAGATCTGAACGCCTATTTCGCCAGGCACAGCGCCCTTGAGCTGGTCAATTCGATGCCGGATGCCCAGAAAAAGGCTGTCAGATGGTAC
>JAVHPO010000218.1:0-14817 GCA_036170635.1 Prolixibacteraceae bacterium
TTCATGAATCCTTTTTCCTCTCACCATTTATCGAATTGAATCTCTTCCTGGTAGGTATTGGCACCGTCGGAAGAGACTTGATCACCCAGATTAGTCAGCAGCAGCAAAAGCTTCAGAACGAACACAGGTTGAAGCTTCGGATATGTGGCGTTGCCAATTCACGGAAGATGGCCTTCGACCGCGAAGGATTTGATCCCTCTTCGATCGCGCAAATTCTTTCGGGTGAGGCTGCTGAAAAATCTGATATGAAGCTGTTTTGCAAACAAATGATCGAAATGAACCTGTTCAATTCTGTTTTTGTCGATTGCACGGCGGAAAAAAAGGTAGCAGATCAGTACCATACCATTCTAAACAATTACATATCCATTGTTGCGGCTAACAAGGTTGCGGCATCGTCCGAATACAGTGCCTACCGTGAGTTGAAAGAGTTGGCTGCAAACCACGGAGTCAAGTATCTGTTTGAAACCAATGTCGGCGCGGGCTTGCCGCTGATCTCCACCATCAACGACCTCAAACGATCGGGCGACCGCATTGTCCGCATTGAAGCAGTTTTGTCAGGAACACTCAATTACATCTTCAACACCCTTAGTAGTGAAATTCCTCTCAGCAAAGCAATTCGACTCTCCAAAGAGAAGGGTTTTTCTGAACCTGATCCAAGGATTGACCTCAGCGGTGTTGACGTCGTCAGGAAACTAGTTATCCTTGGCAGGGAGTCGGGTTACAAAATAAGCCAGGAGGAGGTCGTACAAAATAGATTTATCCCGGATCGCTATTTCAATTCCACCCTTGATGATTTTTGGAGAGACATTCATGAAATGGATGCACATTTTGAGGCAGAAAGATTGGTGCTTGAAAAGGAGAAGAAAAAATGGCGCTTCGTGGGTGTGCTGGACGAGGGGCGTGCCTCCGTTTCACTGCAATCCGTAGGACCGGGCCATCCTTTTTACGACCTTGAAGGAAGCAATAACATAGTGCTGTTAACCACTGAACGCTACAATGAATCACCGATGCTCATCAAAGGATATGGCGCCGGCGCGGCTGTTACCGCTGCCGGGGTGTTTGCTGATTTGATTAAGGTAGCGAATATCTGAAATGTTTGAAATGTTTGAAAAGTTTGAAGGGTTGTTTTTCAGGGTTTTAATTTAATGAAGATCTCTTAGTTCCACGGTCCCCTAGTCTCCCCGTCCCCTAGTCTCCCCGTCCCCCCGTCTCCCCCCTCTCTCCTCGAATAACCTTTCTCATTTCAATCCGTAAAAATTATAATAATTGTGAAAAGATTCTTATTGAAATGAAGTATATTATTTTACTGGGCGATGGCATGTCTGATCAGCCTGAAGCAGAACATGGGGGAAAGACCCCGCTCATGGCAGCCCGAAAACCCAACATGGACCTTCTTGCAGAAATGGGTCGCAGTGGGTTACTGAAAACCATTCCTGACTCCCTCCATCCAGGCAGCGAAGTGGCTAACCTGGCTGTTCTTGGGTACGACGTTGAGGCAGTGTATGAGGGCCGTGGCGTCATCGAGGCCGCAAGTATTGGCGTTGAGCTTCAGGAAGGCGATCTGGCGATGCGGTGCAATCTGGTCACACTTACCGGCGATATTATTCTGAACCACTCGGCAGGTCACATTTCCACCGAAGAGGCGGATCAACTTATCCAACACCTGAACGAGCACCTGGGTAGTGATCAGGTACATTTTTATACTGGTGTTTCTTATCGCCATTTGCTTGTCATCAAAGGCGGCAACAAGAATGTAGCATGTATACCACCCCATGATGTTCCGGGGAAAAAATATCATCCATTGCTGCCAAAAGCTGCCAATAGCACAGGCCGGGAAACGGCTCAGCTTTTGAATGAACTGATCAGCCGATCCAATGAATTGCTGGAAAATCATCCGGTCAATCTTACCAGGAAGTCGCTGGGCAAGGATCCTGCCAACTCCATTTGGCCATGGTCTCCGGGATACAAACCTGCCATGAAGGGTTTGAAGGAGCTCTTTGGCATTCAGCGCGGCGCTGTAATCTCAGCTGTGGACCTGATTCAGGGCATCGGGGTCTATGCCGGACTCGATGTGATCAAAGTTGAGGGTGCTACCGGTCTCTATACCACCAATTATGAAGGGAAGGCAGAGGCGGCCATCAAAGCGCTTGAAGACCACGATTTCGTTTACCTGCATGTGGAGGCAAGCGATGAAGCGGGTCATGAAGGCGATTACGGGTTAAAACTTCGTTGTATAGAATACCTCGATCATCGCATCCTCAAACAGTTAATGGAAGCATGCTCAAAAATGGAAGAACCCGTAACCATTGCCATGTTGCCTGATCATCCAACACCCTGGAAACTTAGAACGCACACCAGGGATGCAGTTCCATTCACCATCTATTGTCCGGGAACGGAACCGGATGCGGTTGAACGTTACGATGAAGCTGCAGCCAAACGAGGAAGCTACGGCATACTTAGTGGCAAGCAGTTCATGGAAGCGTTATTGAAAAATTGAACCATTTATAATGAAGGTGAAAGGTATGAGTTATGAGATATGAGTTTAAGAAAGGCAAGATTCGAGCGTTCTTTACTTTATCCTTTTTACTTTATCCTTTATCCTTCTAAATGAACATTTGGAATGAAATATTACAGTACCAACAGGCTTTCGCCGGAAGTTGATCTCAGGACCGCGGTTACAAAAGGGCTCGCACCGGATCGCGGGTTGTACATGCCTGAAACCATCAGCGAGCTTGATCCCGTCTTTTTTGCGCAAATGGGGAACCTGACATTTCAGGAGATGGCTTATCGGGTGGCTTCCAGATTTTTTGGGGAGGATATCCCTGCCGAAAAACTGAAGGAGATCGTTTACGAAACACTTACTTTCAATACCCCGCTTGTTGAGGTAGAGCCTTCCATCTATTCCCTGGAGTTGTTCCATGGTCCCACGCTTGCTTTCAAGGATGTAGGTGCTCGTTTCATGGCCAGGATGCTGGCTTACTTTCTTTCCGAAGAGAAGGAGACTGTACATGTGCTGGTTGCTACCTCCGGAGATACTGGAAGTGCTGTTGCCAACGGCTTTCTTGGTATTGAAGGAATCAGGGTACATGTCCTTTATCCAAAGGGAAAGGTAAGTGAAATTCAAGAGAAGCAGTTTGTTACATTGGGCCAGAATATTACAGCTCTTGAAGTGGATGGGTCTTTCGACGATTGTCAGGCCCTGGTGAAGTCTGCCTTTATGGATGAGGAACTGCAACGAAAAATGGTGCTTACCTCTGCCAATTCCATCAATGTCGCCCGTTTCCTTCCGCAAGCATTTTACTACTTCAATGCGGTAGCCCAATTGAAAGAGAGGCACAAAAAAATAGTTTTCTCAGTGCCAAGCGGGAATTTCGGCAACCTTACTGCCGGACTTATTGCCAAAAGGATGGGGTTGCCCGTTTCACGCTTTGTAGCTGCCAACAATAGCAATGATGTGGTTTACAATTATCTGCATACAGGAGTATACCAGACCAAACCCTCCATTCAGACCATCGCGAATGCCATGGACGTTGGTGACCCAAGCAATTTTGCCCGGATCCTGGATCTTTTCGGACATGATCATACCTGGATATGCGGTGTGATGAGCGGAACAACTTATACGGACGAGCAGATCAAAGAGAGCCTGGCATCCTGTTACAAACATACCGGATACCTTTGCGATCCGCACGGGGCTGTGGCTTACCGGGCATTGAAAGAACAGCTTCAACCGGATGAGCTTGGTATCTTTCTGGAAACAGCTGATCCGGCAAAATTTACCGAAACCGTTGAAGAGATTGTCGGCAAGGGAAATGTTCCCATGCCTGAACGGTTGCAGGAATTTATGAAAGGAGAAAAGCAGACTATTGAGATGGGGGTGGAGTTCGGGGAGTTTAAGAAATATTTGCTTTCAGAGAGTGACTAAAGTGCAACAGATTGCTTCGCTTCGCTCGCAATGACGACTGTTAATGGAGTAGATGCGGAAAAAGGGGGTGAAAAATGGGTGGCTCGCCACCCATTTTTCACCCCCTTTTTCCGCCCGCCAAGATAATGGCCCGTCATTGCGAGCGAAGCGAAGCAATCTGTTGTATTCTTCTGAATCAATAGTAAACAAGGAAGCAGTCCTATGTGTTGGGCCTATCAGAAACACATGGATGATTAGACTTTGAGTCAGAATCCTACTCAAAACAGTTTATTTTTTTGCCTTTATTCTGAAATCTCACTCAACTCCAACCACCTGAATTCCTTCTCTTCCAGTAGGGTGGTAATCTCGCTGTATCTCATTGATTTTTTGTGAAGCGCATCGGCGGCCAGTGTGCCGGAGTTGAGTTCCTCTTCCAGTTCTTTCTTCTCCTTTTCAAGATGGCCGATCTCATTCTCCAGGTCATCCAACTCCTTCTTCTCCTTGAAACTCGGTTTTCTCTTTTCGGGCGCCGTTTTCTCCCTGACAGGTTTATCAACCTTAACGCTGCTTTGGTCTGCCTTGGCCCTATCTTCTTCCCAATCGCGGTACTCTGTGTAATTGCCCGGGAAATCTTTGATGATTCCATCTCCTTCGAATACAAAGAGATGATCCACTATTTTGTCCATGAAGAATCGGTCGTGGGAGACTACGATGGTACAGCCGGTAAAAGATTTCAGGTAATCCTCCAGTACATTCAGGGTCATGATATCCAAATCGTTGGTAGGCTCATCCAAAATTAGAAAATTGGGATTGCGCATCAGTATGGTACAGAGGTACAATCGACGTTTTTCTCCGCCACTCAATTTGGCAACCAGCGAATATTGTGTATCAGGGGGGAAGAGGAAGTAGGCAAGAAACTGTGAGGCGCTAAGTTTTGAGCCATCTCCCATTTCGACTACCTCGGCAATCTCTTTAATGATGTCGATAACCCTATTTTCGGGAGAAAACTGGATGCCATCCTGCCGGAAATAGCCGAAACTGACAGTCTCACCCACATCCATTTTCCCGCTATCGGGTTGACAAAGACCAGTAAGCAGATTGAGGAAGGTGCTTTTGCCGGATCCGTTTTTCCCCACGATGCCTATTTTTTCATACCGGGCAAACTTGTAGCTGAAATCTTTCAGTATGGTGATGTCGCCAAATGACTTGGAGAGGTGATCGAGATTGATGATTTTTCCGCCAAGCCTTTGCGAATTGATGGCCAGTTCCAGTTTTTTTTCATCCAGGCGTTTCGATGCCTTTTCTTTGAGGACATAGGCATTTTCGGTCCGGTATTTTGATTTGTGCGATCGAGCCTGAGGCATTCTTCGTAACCAGTCGAGCTCTGTCCGGAAGAGGTTTTTGGCACGGTCTATTTCGAGTGTGAGATTTTGAATTCGTTCATTGCGTTTTTCAACGTAATAAGAGTAGTTCCCTTTGTATCTGAAAAGCGACTGGTCATCCAGTTCGATGATCTCGTTACAGACCCTGTCGAGGAAATATCTGTCGTGCGTGACCATTAGCAATGTACATTTGGATTTTTCGAGGGTTCGTTCCAGCCATTCGATCATCTCCAGATCGAGGTGGTTGGTAGGTTCGTCCAAAATAAGGAATTCAGGTTCGTCAATCAGCACATGGGCCAACGCGACACGTTTTTTCTGGCCGCCAGAGAGTTCGCGGATGGGCTGTTGTAGATCGTGGATGTTGAGCTCGGTGAGAATCTGCTTGATTTTAAGTTCGAAATCCCAGCAATTCAGGCGATTGATCTTTTCCATGGTTCTATCGATTGCCATAGGATCATGACTTTCCAATGCACTCTCATATTCCCGAACAGCGGTAATGGTCTCACCTGCAGAGCTGAAAGCCGCCTCCAGGATTGTTTCATCGGGATTCAAATCCGGCAACTGGCGCAGGTACCCAATGCGAATGTCGTTGTTGAAAATTACTTTTCCGCTGTCGGCGATATCACCGCCATACAGGATATTCATCAGGGTTGTTTTACCGGCACCGTTTTTGGCGATCAGGGCCACTTTATCCCCCTGGTTGATGGTGAAGGATATATCTTTGAAAAGCGGAAGGTCACCCCAGCTTTTGGTAAGGTTGTCGAGTTGCAGATATGGGATCATAGAAAATACTTAGAAGTTGCAAAGGTAACATCAATGCATTTAGTTTTGGCTTTTGGTGGGCAACTTCAATTAAATATCATACTAATTGCCCGTCAGGGCATCAAGCTCAATAGAAAAATTGGATTATTGATGCCACTTTTCCCGCTAGGGAATAAACAGGTTGACCGTACCAAATTAGGTTGTTAATCCCCTGACGGGGAATATTATAGATCTATCCTGTCATTCTATTGAGCTTGATGCCCTGACGGGCAAAAATCAGGGAATGCCATAGAAATAGTAACCTATATCGATTTTAAAATGATTAATTTCGATGCATAAAATACAAAAGATGAAGCCCAAAGATATTTGCGACAACATTACTGAATGGTTCCAGCAAAATATGCCGGAAGCAGAAACTGAGTTGCACTACCATGATCCCTTTCAGCTTTTAGTGGCCGTTATTCTCTCGGCCCAGTGCACCGACAAACGGGTGAACCAGATCACCCCCGCACTTTTCCAACGTTTTCCAACTGCGGCAAAAATGGCAGAGGTGGAGCCGGAGGAGGTTTTTGAAGAGATCAAATCCTGTTCCTATCCCAACAACAAAGCGAAGAACCTTGTGGGGATGGCGCGGATGCTGATCTCTGACTTTCAGGGTACTGTACCGGAAGAGATGGAGGAGTTGATCAAACTGCCGGGAGTTGGCAGAAAAACAGCCAACGTGATACTTTCTGTTGTTTTCAACAAGCCTGCCATGGCCGTAGACACGCATGTTTTTAGGATTTCTGCCCGGCTTGGACTTACGGTAAATTCCAAAACACCGGAAGAGACGGAGCGTCAGTTGGTCAAATTGTTTCCGCCGGATTTATTATCCGTTGCCCATCACTGGCTGATCCTGCACGGACGTTATGTCTGTTTGGCTAGAAAACCGAAGTGCGGGGAGTGTGGTTTGCAGCCATGGTGCTCAAAAGTAAACGTCATAAATTAGTTAGATACCTAATATCCTATCCGTTTTCGGTGTGAAGGGTTTTCCTGCCGCATGATAAGTTCATCGAGGTAGCTAAATACAAGTTCAATGTTCTTGTCTTGATTTTTGAGTTTCTTTTTGATCTCCTCTACTTCCAGATTCAGGCTCAGAGTATCGGTGAAGATTTGCCTGATCCGTGTGAAGATGCGCATGATCTGGATATTTACTTCAATCGCTTTCTTGCTATTTAGTATGCTGGAGAGCATTAATACTCCATGTTCTGAAAAGGCCATTGGGGAATACCTTAACCCCATTCTGTCTGAATTGGAGGACGCAAATTGCGACCTCCAATTTTTAAATTCCTCCATGGTTAATTCAAACATAAAGTCTTCGGGGAACCTAAACAAATTGCGTTTTACAGCCTCCTTTAACCTTTTTGTCTCAACCCCATACAACTCAGCTAAATCTCTGTCAAGCATTACTTTCTGATCTCTAATCAGGTAAATCTTTTCCATGATTATTTTGTCTGGGACCAGACTTGTATTTTCAACTTTCATTGGATTGATTTTACTGGTTTGTAACAATTATACCCAAGTATTATCTTACCATAAGTTACGGCATTTTAGGTAATTATCCAAATAAAAGTTGAAATTTTAGCCAGAGCAAATCAAAATGCCTACAAAAAAGCATCCATTGCTTTGGTAGGTTTTCCATCGTCTCCCCAGGCGCTCAGCGCATAGTGGCTCCAGCTTCTGGCCCCTTCGGGTTCCCAGTAGAATACACCCAATCCTTTGCTTTCGGGAACCTCTTTTACCTTTTTCTGAACGGCAATCAACATATCGTAAGTGTTTTGAACTTTGACATCTTCGCCCCCAACTTCTACAACCATCACCTCTTTTCCATATCTGTAAAAAAGATCATTCATATTTGCTCCAAGATCGGTAATCGAAAGAGTGTAGTCTGGCTTCCCGTTCAGCCAATAAGGATAATAGGACAACCCTATGACATCGTATTTGGCCCCATTTGCCTTTGCCGCATCAAACCACCACCTGAAACGACCGCTGTTGTTTCCCTGATCCACGTGAAGAATGACTTTTGAATTGGCACTAACGGCTTTAATGGCGTCATAACCTTTGTTGATTAGTTGTGCGAGTTGCGGCCAGTTGTCGGTACTTCCTTCGGGAAGGAGCATACCACCAGGTATTTCATTTCCGACCTGAACCCATTCGGGAGTTATACCAGCTGTTTTCAATGCGGTCATTACATCAAACGTATAATCGTAAAGGTCTTTTAGTAAGGTAGGGAAGTCATGTCCTTCCCAGGCTTTGGGTTTTATCTGTTTGGAGGGGTCGGCCCAGCTGTCGCTGTAATGAAAGTCGATCATCACCTTCATTCCCCAATTTTTGGCCCTTACAGCCATTGCTACTGTTTCATCTTTGCTGCAATGACCGCTGAATTTGTCATCCGAAGGGTTCACAAATGTTCTCAACCTGATAGCGTTGATCCCATGGTCCTTCAGGATTTTAAAACACTCCTCGGCAATACCCTGGTCATTGTAGAATTTGTAATTTGAAGCCTCCATTTGCGGCAGCCAGCTAATGTCGGCTCCTTTAACCAATCTATTGTCAGTCGGCGGGTTTTGTGATGTACCTGCTTTACTGCATCCTGAAAGCAAAAAGACCAGAAGGCCAAAAATGAGAAAGTTGTGTGAGAAAGTTTTCATGATCGTAATATTAAAATCTGAAAGAAGTGACTAGAGTGACTAAAGTGAACTAAAGTTAATAAAGTTATGGACTCCGGACAAATACTTATTTTGGAGAAATACTTTAGTCACTTTAGTTCAATTTAGTCACTCTAGTCACTTTCATAATTCTCAGGTAAAATTTGCTTAAAAAATTTGTATTTCACACAAACTTTATACTTTTGCACTGAGTTTCTTGAAATTAATTTTCCGTAAAACCAATAAATTAAGTTATGGCTTATAAAATTTCTGATGCATGCATCGCATGTGGTACCTGTATCGATGAGTGTCCTGTTGAAGCGATCAGCGAAGGTGAAATCTACAAAATTGATAGTGATCTTTGCACTGATTGTGGATCATGTGCCGAAGTATGTCCTACTGATGCTATTTCACCCGCGTAACAAGACAAAAGACTTTAAAACGACCTGCTTGATTCAAGCAGGTTTTTTTTTGTCTTTTTTTTTATATTTCCTCAGCAGAAATTTTGAATCTCCGATTTTTTTTTTATCTTTATAAAGTCAAAGCTTTAACCTACTCATTTTCAATATTTTTCAGTCATGGACTTGCTGCTTCTCAACATCAAGGAGTTGGTTCAAACAGGTGAAAATCCCGCCCCTTACCTGGCAGGCAAGGAGATGTCGTCGATTAGTTCCATTCAAAATGCCTTCCTGCTGATCCGGGACGAAATGATTGCAGACTATGGCCCCATGAATAGATTAGGAGGCTCAATCGCAGAAGATTCTGATCAACTGATGGAGATCGATTGCAAAGGCAGGTTGGTGTTTCCCAGCTTCTGCGATCCTGATTCACATCTGCTCTACCCTTTCAGAGCCGTTCCGGCATTTACCAGAAGTGGTCCGGGAAGGGTCAGAAAGGAGGTTGGTTTCTCAGATGCCTTTGTCGGACTTCATGAGATGTCTGGAGGAGAACTCTACCTCCAGGCAATTGATCATCTTAGTGAGGTTGTCAGGAAGGGTACCGGAGCCATCGAAATCAAAAGCGGGTACGGTCTGGAGGCAGAAGATGAGATTAAGTTATTGCAGGTCATAAGAAAGTTGAAAAGTACTACACCGCTCGTTATCAAATCAACTTTTCTGGGTTCTCATACCTACCATGAAAAATTTCGCAAATCACCCGCAAAGTACCTCGATCATATTTTGGATATCCTGCCAGCCATTGCGCAGGATGAGCTGGCAGACAATCTTGATCTGTATTACGATCATAAATTCCTGACTAGAAGTGAAACAGAGATGCTGCTGTTTGCCGGTATGCGTGAGGGTTTGAATGTGAAGTTGCACTCGGATGAGCTAGGCCTGAACCGTCTCAATGAAATAAACCTTAAAGTTTGCCTTGATATCCTGGATGCCAACGGACCAATTTCGCCGGATAAGATTGACAGAATGGTTCGGGCAGGGATTTTTCCTGTCATCATGCCGGGCGCTTCCTTTTTTCACAACCTCTCCGCATCCTCAGCCCGGGAAATGATTGATGCCGGCCTGCCATTGGCCATTGCCACAGATTTTGATCCGGGATCCATGCCCTCGTGCGACATGAAATTCATGCAATCGCTTGCTTGTATCAAGTACGGAATGTTACCGGAGGAGGCTATCAATGCTTCAACAATCAATTCGGCCTACCTAATGGGCATTGGCGAAGGATATGGAACCATCACCAAAGGGAAAGCCGCGAATGTTTTCGTGACAAAGAAAATCCCGTCCTACGAATATTTCCCATATGCCTTCAGTTCCGATTTGATCGAGATGGTGATATTGGATGGAGAGATTCATTGATCCATTTTCCCTTTACAAATAATAAACAAACCCAACACTTCCAATCATCACCTGTTTGGTAACCACTGTACTTCCATTGTTGAGATTTTCAACCAATGAGGATCCATTCACCTTGGTCGTTTGAATCTCTTCGAAGCTGTTTTTAGATTTAGATTGTTGGTAATCCAATGCCACTTTGAGCTGCAGTTTGTCTGTTACCTTGAACCTAACCGCACTTCCGGCAAGCAAATCAAGTGAAATATGAATGTTGTTGGTGTTGTGTTGCAGGTATTCCCAACTGCCGGAGGATGGTTTGTACAGCAGTTTCTGGTTAGGAAGATAGGTCACATTCATCCCGGCCAACGCCTGAAAATCCCAGGCAAACCGGTCGAAATTGATCGAGAAAACTGGCCCGAAAACCAAACTGTTCGACATCCATGAATTGACTGTCAGCGTCAGGTTATCCCTCTCTGCCTCTGTAAATGGTACCAGTTTTTTCATCCGGCCCTCCATCATGGTGCCCATTCCATTGCGGTCGACAGGATTGTTGTTGAGCATTACCATCCCTTTCAGCCCCCAATGGTTACTCAGAGGATAGGTAGCATCGAGGTTGAGTGCAAATCCCTTCAGCGCAAATCCTGCATCGGGCTTGGCAGGATTTGTCCCCGCGAACGATCCCGATGGTATACATCCACCCATAGAGATCGAAAAATACCAATTGTCAGGTTGTGCAGACAATGGTATTGACATGAACATTAATGCACAAACAAGCAACAGGTTTCTCATAATGAATGAGCTTAAAATCGTGAAATTCTTTAAAAAAGAAAGGAGATATAGGGCTGAATCATCCCCTGTATGATCTTTCCGGTAGCCGGATCCAACTGCGATCCAAAGAGGCTGTGGGGGATTGAGAATATCCCGAGGGTTACCAATGCGGCAGCTACCACCCAATACCTTGACTCTTTTTCCCAGTTAAAGAGGAAGGCGATGACCCAGGCCGCAAAGGCTATCAAAGTTTTGTTGTCGGTAAGGTCCCATCCGTATGGAACGCCGGCCCAAAGTTCGTTGAAGGCATATTTTTGAACGATCGGGCCCATGATCAGTCCGCCAACAAAGATGGTAGCCAGCGTTATCTTCATCATTTTCAGCGACGGGATTTTAAAAAGGGCGAAAACTCCGGCAACGTTGCTGAACAACATGGCCAGAAACATGATCAAAATATGAGGAATCAAAACAAATTCGGGTACATGACCCTTGAAACGGATTACTGTTGGCGTTCCATTGTTCAGCGCAACAGTTTCTCCGCCTTTATTCAGTGATATTTTATATTCCAGCTTACCGGCCATTCCCTGGTGCGGTAATGAAGCAGTAAGAACTCCGCCTTCGCGGGTCATAGGTAATTTGATGAAATCTACTTTTTGAGGGAAAATTCTGTATTCAAGAGTTCCTGCTACTTCTGGATCCTGGACAGTGATGGCAATGGGACAATCCCCGCTGCCGTCAAAAGATCGCAGCAGTTTGAATTTATAGGATTGTCCCGAAATGGTGGCCTTCGTCCGCTGCGGGTGTGTAGGTCCGGTTAATCGCTGGTATAAAGCTGCGGCAATGGTAAGTAAAACAGCAAAAATCCAGATGAACGCTTTCTTTGTTTGCATGGTCGGTCTGTTAATGGTTCTAAAGTCATTATCGTCAATTTGCGAATGGTTTATGGAATAATTAAAGTAACCCTTCTTTGATAAATCATGCTGTGAAATTACAACAATGCTCCAGTGAAAAAAACTGCATCCCAAATATTTTCATTTTACTTCAGAAAAATAGGAAACAAAGGCAGATGCAAAGCAGGGATTTGCTATTTTTACGCATCATTCATTATTTTGAATTTACTACCATGGAATTAAAATCTAAACTATTTTTAGGAACTCTTTTTTTACTGATGGCAGCATCACAACCACTATTCTCGAAAGATGGTGCCAAATCGAAAGAGGAGGGGACGGTTACTTTTGCCGACAAAAGTGATCAAAAGCGTGTAGACGTTTTGATGGACGGGAAACCCTTTACCTCCTACATCTGGCCTGACAATGTAATGAAACCAGTTTTGTATCCTGTTATTACCGCTTCGGGAGCCGAGGTTACACGTGGTTTTCCGATGAAACCAAGGGCAGGGGAGCGGGTAGACCATCCGCATCATGTTGGGATTTGGTTCAACTACGGGGATGTTAATAAATTGGATTTCTGGAACAATTCAGAGGCAATCAAGCCCGAGGCGAAGAGCGGATACGGGATTATCCACCACAAATCCATCGTGAAGAAAGAGGGCGGTAAAGGGCACGGCGTTCTCGTGGTAGCTGCCACCTGGGATACCCCGGATGGAAAAAAATTACTGGATGAAACGACAGAGCTGCATTTCATCAATGAGGGGGCTACCCGCATTATTGACAGAATTACCAAACTAACTGCAGGATCAGAGCCTGTTTCTATGGCCGACAACAAAGAGGGCGTCATCGCCATTCGTGTGGCCCGTCAACTGGAACTTCCCCAAAAAGATCAAGTAATCATGACCGATGCGAAGGGAAATCCAACTACCGTGAAAGCCATGAGTACGGAGGGAGTAACCGGAAGCTACAGAACCTGTGAAGGAATCAAAGATGATGCTGTCTGGTCGACCCGCGGAAGATGGTGCGAACTGAACGGAACTATCAACAAAGAGAAAATTGCCCTGGTGATTTGCGATCATCCTCAAAACGCAGGATATCCAACATATTGGCACGCAAGAGGTTATGGTTTATTTGCGGCTAATCCACTGGGATGGAGCGTATTTACCAAAGGGAAGGAAAAATTGAACTACAGCATCCCGGCAGGAAAAACTGCGACATTCCGTTATAGAATGGTCATTCACAATGGGTCGGATCTTTCAGACGAGGCCATCAATGCATTGGCAGACGAATTCGCAAAGAAATATTGAGAGGCAGCATGGCTCAATGATAAAAAAATCCGGATTCAATCCGGATTTTTTTATTTTTACCAGTCTTAAACAAACTATCACCTTCTACCAAATTCGATGGCCTTAAACTACATTTGGATCTTCTTCTTTGTGATCGCCTTCGTGATTGCGCTTTTCAAACTGATCTTTCTGGGCAATGTGGATACCTTTTCGGAGATGGTGAATGCCACCTTTGAGATGTCAAAAACAGGGTTCGAGATCTCGCTGGGGTTGACAGGTGTATTGACATTCTGGTCGGGGATCATGAAGATTGGAGAGAAGGGAGGAAAGGAGGTGGCCTCGAACGCCCAGATCATGTTCCTGGTATTGAATGCCTCGGGATTGTGCCTCATACCTATTTCAATTATGGTATACCGGGCGCAACTGGGTGCCAAGGACCCTTCAGATATTTTTATCCCCATCCTTTTTGCCACTTTTTTCGCCAACATGACAGGTTTGATTTCCGTCTCCGTTGTGCAAAAGATCAAACTATGGGACAAGACGATTCTTTCCTACCTTTTTGGAACGACTGCCCTTGTGGCGGCTTTGACCTTTTCGATCAGCAGCATGTCGCAGGAGCAGATCTCCATTTTTTCGAAAGTAGCCACCAATGTGATCCTCTTCTCCCTGATCATGTTTTTTATTTTGCTGGGGGTTAAAAGTAGAATCAATGTGTACGAGACTTTCATTGATGGCGCGAAGGCGGGCTTTTCGACTGCAGTCAGGATTATCCCCTATCTGGTGGCAATCCTGGTAGCAATAGGTGTTTTTCGGGCATCAGGAGCCATGGATTTTTTAGTGGCAGGTATCAAATGGATCTTTGATTCGATGGGTATCAATTCTGAATTTGTGGCAGCCCTGCCGACCGGACTAATGAAACCATTGAGTGGTAGCGGTTCGCGCGGTATGATGATCGACGCGATGAAGATGTATGGGGCAGACTCATTTGTGGGCAGGCTCTCCTGCACCGTGCAGGGCGTTTCTGACACAACTTTCTTTATTCTGGCGCTCTATTTTGGCTCTGTAGGAATCAAGAAAACCAGGCATGCACTAGCGTGTGCCCTTCTGGCCGATTTGGTCGGTTTAATAGCTGCGATCCTGATAGGTTACCTCTTCTTTCACTAATCTGACATATGATGAGACACACAAGGATCATAGAGGAGATTGAAAAGGTATTTGAAGAGCTGGATGCCCATCTCCAGTCAACTGCCGCAGTAAGTGGGTTAAAATGCCCGGATTTCTGCGGAATGTGTTGCCGTAAGGCAGATATTGAAGCCTCTCCGATCGAGTTTATGCCGCTTGCGGCCTGGCTTTA
>JAVHPO010000219.1:0-1910 GCA_036170635.1 Prolixibacteraceae bacterium
GGCAATGGCCCACCACTGGTGAATGACCAGTTCCAACTGTTTGATTTCCTTGATGTGAACGGCTGGTTTCGGGATCCACATAACCTGGTTTTGCTTGTCAACCTTCAGGATGCGGTTCAGTTTCCCGTCCGAAAGGGAGGATGCTCTTTGAGCTTTCTCTCCGTTCACCCAAAGCTGGCGAAACTCGGCTAAGCGGCCGCCAACTAGAGGTATATCGGCCACCCAGATCTTTCTTGCTGCCTCCTTCGGTAACCCGGAGGGTGTTTTAGCGGCTTTCTGCCAGTTTATAACTTGTACACCCCCACTGATAACAGGTTTTGCCCCTTCAGCGGCAACCACGGAGGTAGGAGAGTCGGCAGTACCGGAGTCTTCCGGTCTGAAAAGTAAAGGTTCTTCGAGCTGGTAAACGCCATCCTCCAATATGATCCGGATTCCTCCGCTAATGGACGGATCATGGAGACGACGGAGTTCCCGCGCCTGCCTTTGTGCCATCTGAATGGTTGCCAGCGGCAGTTCCTTGCTCCCGGGATTGTTGTCATTTCCCTTCGGAGATACCCTGATCTCCTTGGCCAACGATGCGGCGACTGGCATCAAAACAAGCATCAGCAGGCAAATAAGTTTAATATTAGAGTGGTTCATATTTCTCACTATTTCAGTAATATACATAAATGTAATTTTACAATTGTCAATTGTTTAGTTGTTTAATTGTGCCGAGAAATCAAAATAGAGGACCAGTTTCTTGCTTCTGGTCTGCCATTTATCGTAGGGTCCGTAGTCGAAGTACAAGTTTTTCTTTCCGGATGGACCGAGGTTTTCCGCCTTTTGGGATTTCGTCCCGATGGCCGGGATGGCCTGCATAAAGGATATATCACCCGATGGGAATGGGGGAGCTGTATTGTGGGCAACTGCCGGATTTTCGGGTGTGAATAACCGCAGGAAAACATCTTCACTGGCCGTACCCACCGTAAAGGACTGACCCGTCGTATAAAATCTGGCCCAGTACAGTTGAGAATGATAGCCTTTGAATTCAGGATAAATCAGGGGTGGAACACCGGTCATGGTTTTGTTGTAACGCTTCTCATGAACATCCAGCGTGCCTCCCTGTAACCGATTCTTCCAGACCCGGTAAGGTCCATGGCCCAGCCATTTTACGCTTTTCATCTCTTTTTCGGGATAGGAGAAACTGACTCCCATGAAATCCGATTCGTATTCAATTGGATTGTATCTGATATCGAGTCTGATACGCCCTGTTGGCAAGATGTTCCAGATGACCTCTTTCATCTTTGACTCTTTCTCAAAGGTACAAACAGCCTTGATCGTATCACCCTCACCTGTAACGATCATCGATTTGAATTTTGTCTCCCCGGCACAGAGCATCGGACCATTGTTGAATGGGATCTCCCCATCCTTATTGATTACTTTCTGCAACAAACCAGATTTCTTGCTTAAAGTAACCTGGATATCACCGGCAGCAAGGGTTACAGTAGAATCGGATTCATTCTTGATGACAGGTTTGTTGCCAGACTTGCCCTGATTCTTTTCTGCCATTGTTTCCGGAAGCGTGATGGGCCAGCTCCAGGTGAAGAGCTCTTTGTTATGAGGGTCTGTTGCGGTCAGGTACAAGACGTCATAACTCTTCCAATTGGCAGGAAAGGAGAGCTTGATCGCACCTTTGTGCCCGGGTAAAACATCGGGTGAAACTGCTTCACCTGCAATCTCCTTTCTGGCCGAACGACCTTCCGGATCGGGCAATGCAGCCAGTTTCCACTTGAATTTGCAAGCAGAAAGATTGGTATAGAAAAATCGATTTTCAACGTTCAGGATGCCATCGAAGGCAGGAGTAATATCTTTCGCTTCAAACCGGACCGGCGACCAGATCTCCTTAACGGCGTAAAAGCTCCCTTCCTTTT
>JAVHPO010000219.1:2010-14798 GCA_036170635.1 Prolixibacteraceae bacterium
TCAAACCGGACCGGCGACCAGATCTCCTTAACGGCGTAAAAGCTCCCTTCCTTTTCGTGAAAGGGTCCCAGAATACCATCGGGTGCATGCGAACCATCGGTATCAATCTCGTTGTTCCTGTCGGTACGGACCACTCCTTCATCGGCAAAGACCCACAGGAAACCGCCTGCAGCCCTTGGATTGTTCCACATCAGTTCCCAGAAGTCGTACAATCCGGCCCCGAGTCCGCCATCGTACAATCCGTGGAGAAATTCGGTCGGGAAGACGATTTCATGTCCATGCCAGTAGGTGCCGGCGCCATAATCATAGTTGATATAATGCTGCGTATCAGTGCCGTTGAATTTTTTCCAGGGATGAATGACAACACGTTTCTGAATATCGTATTCGGCAAAAAGCGGATCAAGATCCGTATTGTGCCCGCCTTCGTTGCCATTATCCCAAACAACGACCGAAGGATGATTGACATCCCTGACTACCATCTCCTTTACCAACCGTGTCCCGGTAAGGGTATCATATTGATTGTGCCAGCCTGTCAGTTCATCCAAAACAAAGAGCCCGAGTGAGTCGCAGGCTTCCAGAAAATGGGCATCCGGAGGGTAGTGCGAGGTGCGGACGGCGTTCATGTTCATCTCCTTGATCAGGTTCACATCGTCGATGCTCATCTGCCGGCTGGAAGCCCGGCCTGTTGTGGGCCAAAAGGTATGGTGACAGATACCCCTGAACTTGATTTTCACACCATTGACATAAATACCGTCACGTTCCCTGATTTCAACGGTGCGAAAGCCAATCTTTTCGGTAGTTTCGTGGATAATTGTTCCCTTCGAGATTATTGTGAAAGTGATGTTGTAGAGGTTTGGGAATTCCGGATTCCAGGATTTTACCCCCTGAACTTTCCCGGTGAGGTGTATTTTACCGCTGTTTTTGGTAACAGCTGACTGAAAGCCTGAACCCATTTTTTCGCCCTGAAGTGTATATACCTGTGCGGAGATGTTATCAGCGGTTATATTCTTTGAAAGGTATATGTCTGCTTCCACTGAACCATCGGCGCGGGCCTCAATGGCGGTGCGGACAATGTTTTCGACGGGTTTGGCCTCCAGATAAACCGGTCGGTAAATGCCGCCGAAGATCCAGAAATCGGCCGACCGTTCCGCTTTGTTCACAGAGACATTGGAAGAGTGTTTGGAAACAGTAACCTCCAAAAGATTCTTCCCTCCATATTTCAGGAGCTTGCTGATGTTGTATTTAAACTGGTAAAAGGCACCCTGGTGAATTGCTCCGGCCGGCTTCCCATTGATCCTGACTTCGGTATCGGTCATGGATCCGTCAAAGACGATGTTCACCTCTTTGTGGCTCCATCCAGCCGGAACGGAGAATCTGTATTTGTACAATCCCTTTTCTTTTCCGCGCAGCGTATCCTTGTCGAGACCATAATTGTATTTGCCGAATCCCTGGAGTTCCCAATTGGATGGAACCGGGATGGTGGTCCATTTTCCGGAGTTCATACCGGAAGTGCAGAAAAAATCCCACTTGACAGGCTGGTCACATCCTTTTCCGGAGAGGTACCGAATTTCAGTTTGCTGGGCATTTGCAACATTCAGGAAAAACGAAAATCCCAAAAGGAAAACGGTCATTGTGAAAAAGCTTGATTTGCCTGGGTTTAGCATAGTTTCTGGTTTTAAAATTACTTGACTACTGTCACAATGATCCGCTGATAGCGGGTTAATCGAGGCGAACCATGATCGGTTACTGCCAGTACAATGTGTATCGTTCCGGTACCAGGAGGCATAACACGACCGGTGGGAACCATAAACCAGGCTTCCTGCTGATCAAAATCCTTGATTTCGATGGGCTGACTACTGGTTGCACTGGAAACCGGAAGGGTGCCTGCTTCAGCATAACAGAACCACTTGTAGGACAACGCGTCTCCATCCGGATCACTACAGTTTTTGGCGCTCAGATTGATCCTCTCACCCGGTTTGGCAACCAGGCTTTTTTCATGATCAATTTTCACGACCGGAGGATGGTTGGCCTTATCCACGGGAAGAATGGTCCAATCCATTCTGGCTGCAAAATCATTTTGAAAAGCTTCGCGCCATCTCCAGATCGTTTCGTGATTGCCGGAATGCCATTTGCCATCAATTCCAAAGACTTCATCGATGGCATCGGACCATATCGGACGGCTCTCGGGATAGAGATGCCATTTTTGCATTCGGGGTGTGTACAATTCATACCGGCCTCCCCAACCGCCCCATTCAGGATGTTCAGGATTGCTCAGACCATTGTTGATTAAATTCAGGAAGGATGGCGTATCTCCCTCCATCAGGTATTCCCATCGCGGATATAGAGCCCCAAGTGCTCCTTTTTCCCTTATATTCTTGTCAAGCCACTCGTTGGTTACGGTTGTAAAGTCGGCACCCGCAAAACGACCGTGAAAATTGTCACCGCTGATACCACTCCAGGTTGCAGCATGGTAAGCACCTCCGCTGTTGAAACCTGGACTGACAATGTAAAACAGATCCGGAAACTCCTTGCGGAGCCATGGCCCGCTGTCGTCCTGATCAGAAATCGTATAGACCCTTAGCTTTGCGACGAACTTGCTCAACTCCTCTTTTGATCGCGTCTTTTTTACTTTCCAAAGCGCTTGTGCCAAAACATTGGGGCCGCCCCAAACAGTTACCCAGATTGGTCGGGGGTCATTCTTATCCACCGACTTTATCAGCAGCTCGGAAGCCGGAGAATCCTTACCTTCGCCTACGGCCAAAAGGCCATATTCCGGCAGGCCTTCTGTTATGCGTGATTTCACAAATTCCAGCGTTGGAAAGCCTGACTCGTGTTTCTCAAGATTATCCCGAACTTTACCATAGGCCTCCACAATTTCAAAAATTCGTTGCGGCGCCACTTTTTTCTGCTGATGGATGGAGGTGGTAGCTGCCAGACCTTCGATATCGAACTGATTGGCATATACCAGGAAGCGAACCATTGACATCGCGTCGTCGGGTTCATTCTCAATGTCGGTGAGCACAAAGACCCTGTTTTTCTCACTTGCTATGGCAGACGTAAAAACAATCGCCACGAATGATAATAAGGCCAATTTTCTCAATAATCCGAGAAAAAACATATGCTTTCCATTGATTTTCATAGTCTAGTCCTTTTTTGAATTAAATTTTTCAATAACCACGGCCAATAAAATCACCATCCCCTTGATAACTTGTTGCCAGAAAGGAGATACGTTCAATAATACCAGGCCATTGTTTAGTATCCCTATGATCAAAGCTCCCTGGACAGTTCCCATGATCGTACCTTTGCCTCCCGATAAAGAGGTTCCGCCGATCACCACCGCGGCAATGGAATCGAGCTCAAATCCCATGCCTGCATTGGGCTGGGCAGAATCGAGCCTTGAGGTTACGATGATGCCCCCGATGGCTGCCAGGGCTCCCGAAATGGAATAAACGACCAGTTTAATTTTGTTGATTTTCAAACCGGAAAGTTTGGCTGCCGTCTCATTGCCCCCGATGGCGTAAATGTGCCTTCCGAGTCGGGTCTTTGTCGTCAGTACAACGGCCACAAGGACGACAACGGCCGAAATCCAAACCGGCATCGGAATGCCTAACAACCAGCCTGTTCCGATGAACGCCATGTTGTTGCTGAATCCTGTGATTGGAAATCCGCCTGTTAGCAGCATGGTCATTCCCCGGGCGATGGTGAGCATCGCCAGCGTAGCCACAAACGGCGGAACCTTGAAACGGGTGATCGCGAAGCCATTGAACCATCCCAACGCAGCGCCAATCAGCATTCCGCCCAGTATCGCACCCGTTAGCGTGAACCCCAGGTAAATATTTATACCAGCCATTTCAGCGCCAAACTTGAGCATAACCGCAGTGACAGCCCCCGAAATTGCCAGAACAGAACCGACCGACAGATCAATTCCACCTATCAGAATCACCAGCGTCATTCCTACCGAGATGACCATATTTACAGATATCTGGCGCATGACATTCCATGTATTGTCCGCCGTGAGAAATCGCTCGGAGAGGAGACTCAACGCGATGCACATGATCAAAAGGGCGATGATGGATTGAAATTTTACCAGTTTAAGCTTTAGTTCCTGTAAGTTCATAGGTTTAATATTCTTTTTCAACAAGTGCTGCTTTCATTATCTTTTCCTCAGAGGCCTCTGCCCTGCTCATTTTTGCGGTTAACCTGGATTCTGCCATTACCATGATGTTGTCTGAAACCGCCAGGATTTCCGGTAATTCTGATGAGACCACCACGATTCCCATTCCCTGTGCGGCCAACTCATGGATCAGCTGGTAGATTTCGGATTTGGCGCCAACGTCAATTCCCCTTGTGGGTTCATCGAGCAACAATATTTTCGGTTGAGTGGCCAGCCATTTGGCAATGACCACTTTTTGCTGATTGCCACCGCTTAGTTTTTGAACTTCGATACCGGGAGAAGAGGCCTGGGTATGTAGTTTGGCCATGAAATGAAGCGCACTCTCTTCTTCCTTCCTTTTGTTCAGAAAACCATATTTTGATATCTTCTTTGTGGAAGCCAGGGAGGTGTTTTGCATCACATCCATGTTCATAATCAACCCCTGCAGTTTCCGGTCTTCAGGGACCAGCGCGATGCCCGCGGCAATGGCATCAGAAACACAACGAATGCGAATTTCAGTTCCATCGACAATAATCTTCCCTGAAACATATTTCGGATGCAATCCAAAAATTGCCTCGAGGATTTCCGTACGTCCGGCACCCATAAGGCCGCACAGTCCTAGCACCTCGCCCCGGTGAAGGGAAAAACTGATATTCTCGGCCAGATATTCATTCTTGTTTTCCGGGTTTTTGAAGTGAAGATTTTCCACGCATAAAATCTCCCCGGAAAACGCACTATCGCTATTTTTCGCATTCTTGGTCAGGCTCCGGCCAACCATCATTTGAATCAGCTGTTCATTTGAGACTTCAGCCATACCGCCTGTTCCGATTTTCACACCGTCTCTCAAAACGGTAAACCTGTCGGCAATTTCAACCAGTTCGTTCAGTTTGTGGGAGATATAAACGATGGCTACTCCTTTTGCTTTCAGCTCTCTGATGATCTGAAAAAGCAAAGCTACCTCATTATCGCTGATGGCAGAAGTAGGTTCATCCATGATCAAAACCTTTGATTCGTGCAACAGTGACCTTGCAATTTCAACCAGTTGCTGTTGTCCGATTCTTAGCTGATGCACCAGTGTTCGCGGATCAATGTCGAGATGCAGTCTGCCAAGTAGTTTCTTTGCCTTACTGTGCATGTTTGGGTAATCAAGCAAGCCAAATCTGTCTGTTAGCTCATTCCCGAGAAACAGGTTTTCTGTGATACTCAGATAGGGGATCAGGTTCAACTCCTGATGAATGATGACAACACCCTTTCCGCTGGCTTGTTTAGGATTGCTGAAAGTCGTTCGTTCGCCTTCCAAAAGGATCTCGCCTTCATATTCTGTATATACCCCGGAAATAATTTTCATCAGGGTAGATTTCCCGGCGCCGTTTTCTCCGATGATTGCATGCACTTCTCCTTTAAATATTTGGAGATCAATATTTTTCAAGGCATAAATGCCCAGAAAATCTTTGGAGATATTTCTGACCTCAAGCACCGGCTGGGTGTGTTTACTCTGATTTGCCATCTGATAGTTTAGCTGAAACCGGGATTATTCGAATCAATGCCGAATCATAATTTTCCTCGCTGATCTCCATAGCCCCTGCAAATTCGATCATTTTTCCAACCCCGGCATTTTTTTTCAGCGGTGCCACCACTTTTTCTTTCACCAGTTGATTGATGGCCAGGGTCACGTTGTTAAAATCGGTCATGTTCATGAAGTCGTCGATGTTTACTTTTCCTGATCCATCGCGGACTTCATTGCCAAAAATAAAAGCTGTGGCTATATTTACCTCAGTTTTATTGCCAAGTATGACTGTAAGATATTCATCTTCAATTCTTTCTATTATTCCTTTCCCTTTTACCATCAGGAAACTGGTCTTGGTTATACCCAGCTTATGTCCATATTTTTCACACGCCTTACCAGGATTCTCCTTCAGCGCCAGTTGCAGATCCACTACATCCTGCGCCAGGGAAATACTACCGGGAAGGCTTTCATTCCAAAATTTTAGTGCATAATCAACTGCTTTAAACTGAACTTTATGAGCGCTGTTCCTGTGCTTTTCAAGACTTTGAATATCAAGGGAGGCATACAGGATCAAAATTGCTGCAAAAATGCCGGTACTATATTTGACGATGTTGAACATACTCATCATTTTTCAGATTGATATTTTGATACGTTATCTGAGGTAACCAACACGACCTCCACCGGTGTTTTGTTACTGAAATCCCGCTTGCCTTTGATGTATTGATCAGCAAGATCGGCCGAGGTACGGGCCATCAGGACAGGAAACTGCATCACGGTGGCCATAATTTTGCCGGCGGCGATGGCATCGATGGCATCCTTGGAACCATCGAACCCGAAGATTTTTACCTTGTCTGCCTTCCCGGCTGCCAGTACCGCCTGGTAAGCCCCAAGCGCCATGGCATCATTGCCGCAAAAAACCGCGTCAATCTGCGGGTTTGCCTGCATGATGGTCTCCATCACATCCATGGCCTTGTTCCTGTCGAAGTCGGCGCTCTGCTGGGCAACCATTTTGAGTTCCGGGAATTCGTTCACCACACTGTGAAATCCGTTTGATCGGTTCCATGTATTGTTGTCGCCAACGATACCCAGAATCTCCACATAGTTTCCCTTCTTCCCGACCTGACGCACAAAATACTGCCCCAACTTGACGCAGCCGGAAAAACTATCTGATAACAGTTGCGTCGTGGCAGCATCCCGGGAGTTAATTTCCCTATCCATGCAAAAAGTTGGGATGCCGGCGTTTTTGGCCCTTTTAACATTCAGCACCGAACCGTCGGCATCAGTAGGATTGAACAGGACGGCATCATACCCCATGGCAATGATGTTGTCGAAATGTTCTGCCTCTTTGGCCGAATTGTTCTGTGAATCAAAAATTTGCGCAGTGTATCCCAACTCCCGCGCCCGCTGCGCTGCCGATTCTCCCAGCACAACAAACCATGGATTGTTCAGACTCGAAATGACTACGGCTATTTTGTTTGTACGCTTTTTAATGGAAGGTCCGTTGCAATCGCTCCAAAATGGTACAAGCAACAGTAAAACCAATGTTTTTATTAGCTGGGATCTTACCATGATGGTTATATTTTTAGCATTTTAATCGCTGTCTGAAAGAGACCTTCGGCCGAAATGCCGTAATAGTTGAATATTTCTGTTTGGGATCCGGTAACCGTATCCTCATCCGGAAATCCAACAATTTTTAAGGCAACAAATTGTTTCTCCTGCATCAGCAAGGAGGCGCATGCCTCTCCAAGTCCGCCGTTGATACTATGCTCTTCCACAGTAATGACAACCTTGCATTTTTTTGCAGAATTTATAATTGTCTCTTTGTCAAGTGGTTTGATGGTGTGCATGCTGATAACTTCAGCGCTGATTCCCTCCTTTTCGAGCAACCTGGCTGCCTCATAGGCTGGTGCAACCGTTTCGCCGCAGGCAATAAATGCAACATCGTTGCCCTCGCAAATGATTGAGGCTTTCCCAATCTCGAATTTGTCGGATACCCTGGGGAGATCGGGCATCGGTTTCTTCCCGAATTTCAGATAGATGGGAGTAGTGGATTCAGCCGCAGCCAGGACGGCTTGCCTTGTCTCAAAATTATCGGCAGGCACAATGATCCGGATGTTGTGAATGGCCCTCAAAACCGCTACATCGTGAATCGAGTGGTGGGTTGACCCGAGCGCCCCGTAACTCACTCCTGCACTGATACCTACCAGCGTAACTGGTTGATTGGAGTAGGCCACATCGTTTTTAATCTGTTCCAACGACCGGGAAGTGAGAAAGCAGGCCGGTGAAACGGCAAAAACTTTCTTGCCTGCAGAGGCCAGTCCGGCGGCAACTCCAACGAGATTTTGTTCGGCAATTCCAACTTCCACAATCTGATCCGGAAATTTCTCACCAAACGGAACCAATTTACCTGACCCTCTCGAATCGCTGGTAACGGCCACTATATTCCGGTCTCCTCCGGCTAATTCCATCAAGGTGGCTGAAAATTCCACCAGGTTCGCTTTGCCTATATTTAGTGTTTGTAATGTCATAGACTTCTCTTAATTCATTTACTTTTCAATTCTGCCAACTTCTGGTCCAACTCCTCCATAGCCTGCTTGTAAAGTTCGTCTGTAGGTACTCCATGGTGCCATTTGGCAATGTCTTCCATATAGCTTACCCCTTTGCCTTTTACCGTGTTGGCAATAACAAAGGTTGGTTTGCCGGTTTCCACCGGAATTTTCCCAAAAGCTTCACGTAACTGTGTGATGCTGTTTCCGTCAACTGAAATTACACTCCATCCAAAGGCCCTGAATTTTTCGTCAATAGGGTAGGGGCTACAGACATCACGATTGCGACCTGTGATCTGTAAGGTATTGTGATCCAGAATGGCAATAAGATTGTCGAGCTTGTAATGAGCGGCCATCATGGCTGCTTCCCAGTTTGAACCTTCGGCCAGTTCGCCGTCACCAAGCAATGTGAAAACTTTGTAGTTGAGATGATCCATTTTTCCAGCCAAAGCAATTCCGGCGCTGAGCGGAAGTCCATGTCCCAACGCTCCGGTATTAAATTCAATCCCGTTTACTTTTCGGGTCGGGTGACCCACATATCTCGACTGAAATTTGCCAATGGTCTCCAGGTCACTTTCAGGGAAAAAACCCTGATCAGCCAGCACTACATACAATGATTCGACCGAATGGCCTTTGCTTTGAACGTACCTGTCCCTGTTTTTGTCGCTAAAATTTTCAGGCGAAACATTTAAAACATCGTTGTACAAGACATTCAGGATATCGGTACAGGAAAGGCTTCCGCCGGTGTGGCCGGCATTGGCCATTTTAATGTACTTCAGAAGTGACTTTCTGTAATTGACCGATTTTATCTGAAGATCAAGATCTGTATATTTTTGCTTCATTTCTATTTTCTTACACATCAACCACTACTTGTGTGAATAAAGCTCCCAACCCAAATAATTGCCAATAGCTTCTTCCAAAATCTCAGCGACATTTCCCCTAACCATGGCAACGTGGTGTTCGAATCCGTTTTTACACATAAATTTCATTAAATCCTGAAGATTGGGAATCTCACAAACAGCAATACCACCATCCATTCCATATGGATCATCGGTCATTTTACCTTCTCCCAAATAGGATTTAATGATACCTTTCCTGTCGTCGGTCGAAATACGGAAATAGGTCATGGCGCCCGCTGCAACTTTGCCTTTGACGGCCCCAAAAGTATCTTCGCTGCCCAAAACCGTTCCCAAAACATCAAGGCTTCCGATTTCTATTTCATTCTGGAAAAATGATTTTGGGTAATTGCTGCAATGGGTACAGACCACTTTGTTGCGATCTTCCGCGAAATTGTTGTTCCAGTCCAGAATGGCGGAGGGTGCCTGGGCAGCCAGGGCCAGTGCATACATCGATATAGCTCCTGCTACATCTACTTCGCAGGCGGAAGGCATCAGTTTCTCACCCATCATGCTCATGGTCACGCAGGCGGCACATCTGAAGTTCTTTTCGAGTGATTCCCAGCACTGAATTGCTGAAATATTGATATCATTCTCATTGATCCAGTTTTCGACGGCGAGCCCGAACCGGGCTTGCCTGGCAAGCTTGTTTTTATTCACCAGGGCACAGGAACCATAATCCTGAATGGCCGCAATCTTGTCGGTAACAGCCATGTCTGATTCACTGATTTTTTCAGCTGCGGCAATAATTTCAGACATATCCACCGGTACGACAGTGATATCAAATTGCTGCAGCAGTTTTTCACTGAACCTCATGGTCTGGAATCCCATCGGACGGGTTCCTATGGCGCCTACCCGCAATCCTTTCATCCCCCTGATGACCCTGCAGATGCCGGCAAATTTCAGAAGGTCCAATGTGAGTTCCTGGCTGTCAAGGCTATAAGTGTGATAGGTAGTGTCAGTAAATTTGATCCCGTATTGATAAAAATTGTTGCAGACGGAAAGTTTTCCGCAGAACGCGTCGCGTCTGCTCTTTACATCTACTTTGTCATTGTCGTCATCTACAGCCACAACCAGGACCGGAACCTTCAAGCCCGAAAGTTTGATGGAGTTAACCACGCCGAGCTCATCGCCGAAATTTGGTAGAATAACGATGATCCCTTCGATATTCTCGCTGTTCCGTCGAAATAGTTCCGCGCATTTTACAGCGTCAGCATATCCTTCGATATTACCTGTCGGAGTTTCACCAGCTGGTAGGATAACGCAGTCATACCCCATATTATCGAGTTTGGCCAACACTTTGGCTCGGGCATCTACAGCCAGTTTTGCATTAAAAATATTTCGGGTTGAGATAATCACCCCAAAAGTTTGTTTCTTCAGTTCCATTAATATCTGTTTTATCAGTTGTTATTCGTTTAATCGTGATCGCTTTACGGCCATTTTCCATCCTTTGTAAAGCCTTGCTGTTTCGGTTGCAGCCATTTTTGGCATAAAAGATCGATCATCCTTCCTCAATAACCTGATCTCCTCCTTGTTTTTCCAGAATCCGCAAGCAAGACCGGCCATGAGGGCGGAACCCAAAGCGGAGATCTCCTCAATACTGCTTCTGACTACTTTTCTGGCAAGCATATCGGATTGAAATTGCATGAGGAAATTATTTCTGGTTGGACCGCCATCCACCCGAAGTTCACTAAGCCTGACATCTAAGTTTTCTGACATCAGATCTATCAGTTCTTTGACCTGGTAGGCTATACTTTCCAGCGCAGCCCTGACGACATGGGCCTTTCTGGTGTTTCTTGCCATTCCGGAAAGGGTGGCCCTTGCATTGTTGTCCCAGTACGGGGCGCCAAGTCCGACAAAGGCCGGAACGAAATAAACCTGGTTGTTGTCGGAGACAGAAAGGGCAAGTTTTTCTGACTCGGCTGCATTTGAAATGAGCTCCAGATCGTTGATCAGCCAGTTGATGGTATCTCCGGTACAGTGGATATTGCCTTCGAAAACATAGTCAATTGTACCATTCTCTCCCCATCCGATGGAAGTAACGAGCCCTTCCGGAGGGGAAAGCGGTTGGGAACCAATGTTCATCATGATGGATGATCCGGTGCCGTAGGTGGCTTTTGCCATTCCGGGTTCAAAACAGTTTTGGCCAAAAAGCGCCGCATGTGAATCCCCCATTATTCCGGATATCGGCAACGGCTGTTCAAAAATGAGTGTTGGATCAGTAAATCCAAAGATCTCATCGCTGAATTTAACTTCCGGAAACATGCAGGGATACAAATCAAATAGAGCGATTAATTCACTATCCCATTGTAAAGTGTTGATATTAAATAGCATCGTGCGGCATGCATTCGAAAAATCCGTTGCATGAACCTTTCCGTTTGTCAGTTTCCAGATGAGCCAGCTGTCCATGGTTCCTAAAAGGAGATCACCGTTTCGGGCTTTTCCCTTTACGCCAGGAGTATGGTTGATGATCCAGCGAAGCTTACTGGCCGAAAAATATGGATCGATGATCAGTCCTGTTTTTTGCCGGATACCTGGCGCCTCACCTGCAATTATAAGTTGAGTGCAAAATTCCGCACCACGCTGACATTGCCAGACGGCTGCGTTTGCGATGGGTTTTCCGGTCGTTTTGTCCCAAATCAGACAGGTTTCACGCTGATTGGTTATTGAAACGACAGCCAGATCGGAAGCCTGTTTGCCTGCCAATCGCAGAACTTCAGACATCCCATTTATCGTATTGTTTAAAATTTCTTCAGGATCGTGTTCGACAAATCCTTCTGCCGGATAATACTGTCGGTGCGGGAGGGTTACCCGCTGCACCAAACTGGCCGAACTATCAAAAAGCATCACTTTCGTGGCCGAAGTACTCTGATCGATTGACAGTATATATTTTTCCTTCATTTTAAACAGCTTATTTGGGTTCTTCTGCGATAATCAGTTCAATCTCATTATCCTTAAACAACTGCAGATGACTCTGATCTATGAACGGATCAGTAATGATATAATCGATGAGGGAAAGAGCCCCCAGGCTTGCAAAAGCATTCTTGCCGATTTTTGTTGAGTCGGCGACCAGGTAAGTGACATCAGCCGCTTCAATCATCGCTTTTTTAACTACAATATCGCTTAGGCTCGGATAGGTCAGACCAGAGCGCAGCGAAATTCCCGCGGTAGCAAGAAAGAGTTTATCAACATGAATATCTTCAAAAAAACTTGCGGCCTTCTGGCCTGTTAACGACAGCGTGGGTGGTTTGAACTCGCCACCTGTGACAATCACTTCGATTCCAGGTTCTGCACCCAGGATCATGGCAATATTCAGGGCATTCGTAATGATGGTTAAACCGCTGCGCCCGATCAGGTTTCTTGCAATTTCGGTGGTAGTCGAGCCAGAATCCAAAATAATCGAATCTCCCATTTCAATCAATTCAGCAGCCCTTCTTCCGATTAGTTTCTTTTTTTCCAAATTATCCTGATTAAGCAAAGTGAAGGACTTCACATGATCTTCTACATTTTTTAAAAATGCACCACCATGCTCACGATGGATATAACCTTCTGATTCAAGTTTTTCCAAATCCTGACGAATGGTAACTTCAGATACTTTGAAGATTTTTGCCAGCTTAATTACCTTGGCAGAACCATCCTCTTTGAGGAGTTCCAGAATTTTTTCCCGACGTTGATTGGCAAGCATA
>JAVHPO010000220.1:0-14777 GCA_036170635.1 Prolixibacteraceae bacterium
CCGGAATTTAAAAGATTTTGTTTCGTCAGGAAAACAAATTCAGTATAATCCCTTGGCCATGAAAAGGAGCCAATTTTGATTTAATCTATATATACATATATTTGCATATGTATCAAACAGATGTATCAAAACCCATAAAAAAGAGAATTGGAAAAGTCGCGTAATTTAGAATAATTACAATTTGAAAATCAACGATATACCATCAAAAAACAGACCGGTCATGCAACACGCTGCCTATTTTGCATGGGGATTTTGAAGCTTTTATGCCCCAGGCTATCGTCCGGCAAGCTCTTTTACCCGCAACCAAACACCATCATCTACGGGAATTCCAAGCTCGCTGTTTTCTTTCCGGATTTTCAGGGATTGCTCTCCCGGATAAAAAATCTCTCCCCCCTCATTGGATGGGATGGATGATTTAAGTTGTTCAATGGTCTCATGGATGGCCTGTTCCAAAAACCCAGCAGCATTTAGTTTCAGGGGATCAAAAGCGATAAACACCTGATTGTTTCTGCCGCAATTTCCTTTGCCTGCCTTGTCTACACCCGCAGTGGTAAGTCCACCGGATAACATGGCTGAAAAAAGATCCAGCATAATGGCGAATCCTGAGCCCTTCCAGTAACCTGTCGGCAAAAGACGACGCGTCTCTTCAATGTCCCCGGGCAGATCGGTCAGATTGCCTGCCTTATCATATCCTCCAGGATAAGGCAGGCGCTGGTTCTTAAGTCGGGTCACCTGCAGCTTTCCATAGGAATATTGCGACATGGCCATATCAAGGACCAAGGGACCTTCCTCCCTGGGGATGGCCATGATGAAAGGATTATTGCCAATCCCTTCCGATTTGGTGCCCCAGGCAGGCATGCACGATTCGGTGTTGGTCCAGCAAATGGCGGCAAAACCCCTCTCCGCGGCCTGCCAGCCATAGGTACCACCCCGCATCCAATGGGTGGAGTTCTTCATGCTAACAATTCCATAACCATGTTCTGCAGCCAACCGGATGGCATGGTCCATGGCAAACAAAGAGTTGAGAACTCCCGGGCCAAGGTTCCCATTGAAAATTTCCATTGCTCCAAGCGATGCCTCCAGGCTAGGTTCACCATCGGCATCCACCCAATTTTTATTCAGGTATTCCACAAATCTTTCGACGCGGTTCAATCCGTGCGAATAGATGCCATCCCTGCTTGTTTCGGTATGTATCCGTGCACAAATATCTGCCTTCCCTTCCGGCATACCGGCAAAAACGAATGCTGACTTAATGGTGTCATGCATCTCTTGAAAACTAATTCGGATCATTTTTTTATCTTATGATGTTGCATTCATCGAAATCCTTTTAAAAATAGATTTTTTTTAAATAGAACACCCATCAATGTCGTTTAGTTCATCGAACTCCGCAGGAGTTACCCGCGAATAACCTCCGGTTTTAACCGGAGGAAGAGAAAGGCACAAATGGAAATAAACTCTGCAGGAGTTACCCTGCAATTTCAAGATAAAGTTTGCAATACCTCGTTAAGAGTAACCCCGGCGGGGTTTATGAAGATTCTTATCCCGCTCATCCCCCAGTTGCACTGGGGGTTATTCACGGAAAACTCCTGCGGAGTTGCTCACTCGGAAAACGGAGCATCACTTTATCTATACGACATTGTACACGAATTCTGATATTTATTCATATTTAATCCTAATTAAAATAGCAAATATCGACAGAAATTGATATTATTGCCACCCAATTATTCTATAGAAAATATGCCGCTGTATAACACAATAGGCCGAAAGATATTGATAGAAAACCTGATGACAGAAAAATTTATCAGGAAAACAATCTCTTTTTACCGCTATTTTATCCTTGATGACCCACAGGAATTCAGGGATCAAATCTATCGCGAATGGACTGAAATGAATTGTTTTGGAAGGATTTATGTTGCCAGGGAAGGGATCAATGCACAAATGAGTATCCCCGAAGAGAAGTTGGAAGATTTTCTGGAATCTTTAAACCATCATCCGATTTTCGATCAGATTCCAATCAAATATGCCATCGAAGACAATGGCAAATCTTTTTACAAACTATCGATAAAAGTAAAGGCGAAGCTTGTCGCAGACGGCCTGGATGATCTGGCATTTGATGTGACCAATGTCGGCAGGCACCTGAATGCGCGAGAATTTCATGATCTGGTTGGGACTGGTGATCACATTGTGGTAGATATGAGGAATCATTATGAATCGGAAATTGGCCGTTTCAAAGGCGCTATCTGTCCCGAAGCGGATACCTTTCGCGAGGAACTGACAATGGTTACCGACCTATTGAAAGATAAAAGGGATTCCAAATTATTGCTCTATTGCACTGGAGGAATTCGCTGCGAAAAAGCGAGCGCCTATCTTAAACACCATGGTTTTAAAGATGTTAATCAGCTCCATGGAGGAATCCTGGAATATGCCCGAAATATCAGGCAGCTAAATTTGGAATCGCATTTCACGGGAAAGAATTTTGTATTCGATGAACGTATGGGTGAATCGGTGGATGGGCAGGTCATTGCTCGTTGCCATCAATGCGGAAAGCCTTGTGATGTTCATTCGAATTGTGCAAATGAGCTGTGCCATTTGTTGTTGATTCAATGCCAGGAGTGTGCCGAACATTTTGAAAAATGTTGTTCAGCCGATTGTCGCGACCAGAAAAACAGCTCCGAAGCAGAAAAACTGCTGCTTAGAAAACTGCATACCCACAAATTTGGAAACAGAAGCAGCTATCGCAAAAGTTTCCGCCTTGCCAACATTTCCAATCCGGCAGATACAGGGTTGCCCATGTAAACCATGCGTTTCCCCAATATTATAAACAGATGAAGAAATTTTCCTTAACTTAAATTTCCAGGGTCATTCTTTCTGTCGCTACCATGTAATAGCGGGCAAAATTTTCATCACCCATGTATCCCATCAGCTCTTTTTGAAAGATCTTTGCCTCCTCAGAGAGCGCAACGATCTTTTTGTTGTTTTCCAGGTTGAGTGGCTCCTTCTTCTGTACTTTGATCACCTCTATAAAATCATCCATCCATCGCTCATAGTTGGACATGAAGAGCTGTTGATCAGCACTGATGGTCAGTTCTTTTGTTGATGCGGCGTTGGCTCCCTGCATCACAACAGTACCAGTAAGGGTGACTCCAAGTGTCAGTCCCAGTTTGGTTAAAAACCTGCGTCGGTTTTCATCGTATCCGTTCATAAAAAACAGTTATTAAAAGTTTGATTTCCCTGGTTATCCGGACAAATATCCGAAGACCCTTATTCCTTTCATTGCAAAATTATAGAACCGGTTATTCATCATGGATCCACTTTGTCTCAAGGTAGGATGGCTATTTTTACGTTTCAGTTGGAGTAGGGTTTCAATGGCTGGAAGTAGTTTCAATCAAATAATATGCCCTGATTTCTCTGAGATTATCGAAGATTTAACTATTTTGCGACATGAATTTTCTTGCACATCTCTATCTGTCCGGCGATTCTGATGTAACCTGGGCCAGGTGCAATCTTTCTTTTGGTTTTTCTCATAATTCCTTGCACATGGTTAACCATATATCGCTATAAATATTTAAATTTCAACACTGAAATAGTTTCTGAGCAGACCCTTATTATGATTGAGGTGCGAATAATTTGAGAATACCTAAATCATGAGTTATTTTTAACCACTTTTCCTTGATGTAAGAAAATGCTTAAATAGATTGATAATGAAACAATTGACATCGATTATTTTGGTAGCAGTTATTGCCGGATCAATCCTGAGTTGTGTTTCAGGCAACAAATCCAACCAAATTAAGGATTACAAATACATGGAGGGGCAGGCTGCTGTTACAGTTGTTTTGCGTAAAAAAGTGGGAACTTGGATCAAAGAGGGAGTGACTTGCTATGGGATTATCATTTTAGCAGATAAGGAAGGTAATCCAAAAAAAGTAAGGGAGATTGAAGCAAAGGTTGTATCGATTCAACCTGACAAAATCAAGATGCTTGTACTGGAAGATCTCCTACTTGCTCCGGTAGAAGGTTGTAACAAAACAGGTATGAAAAAGGGTGAAACATGGGACGAGCTTGAGGGAGACCTGTTTCAGACAAGAGCGGAGGCAATTAATTATATTAGCACCAAATATCCTGAAACACAAGTTATTGTTAGGTGAGTTTTTACACGTTAAATGAAATACTTAGCATATTTGTGATTTGAAACGATTGGGGTAATTTCAAAATATTCTGAACCAAACAGTGGATGTAATGTCAGGGAAAGGGAAAAGATGTTTTTTATTGGTTTACCTCATTCTTCCGCTGGTAGCAATGGCCCAAAACCATTACCGGATTTCCGGTAAGGTGACAGATAGGCTAGGTGGCACAAAAATTGAAATGGTAACCATTCAATTGAAAGAGCTCAACACCTGGACAGCTTCGAATGCGGAGGGAGATTTCAATTTTGAGAAAATTAGACAGGGAACCTATACATTACAGGCCTCCTGCCTTGGTTATCAGACTTGCGAAGCCACCCTTACTGTTAACGGAGATATAACCGACTACCAACTGAAGCTTAGTCAGATGTCATTGGGCTTGAATGAGGTTGTGATTGTGGCCAAAGAGAATACCACCCTCAGCTCCTCCTCCAGGATTGAAAGTACTGCCCTGGAGCATGTGCAGCCCACCAGTCTGGCAGATTTGATGCAGCTGGTTCCAGGACAGATTACCCTTAATCCCGACCTTTCCAGGACCAATCTGATCGCCATTCGGGATATCAACCATCCTAATCGTAACCCCGATGCCAACAGTGCTATGGGTACTGCCATAATTATCGATGGAACACCCGTCAACAACGATGCCAACATGCAGACATTAAATACTGCCGGCGGAGGTACGGATCAGGTCTATTCAACGGCGGGGCAGGGGATCGACCTTCGGCAGATTGCAACAGATAACATTGAATCGGTTGAGGTGATCAGGGGAATTCCTTCAGTCGAATACGGCGAACTCACTACCGGCGCCGTTTTGGTACGCACGAAAGCCGGAAAGACCAAATTGAATGCGAAGCTGAAAGCGGATCCCAACATCAAACAGGCTGCCCTTTTCAAAGGTTTTTTGTTGCCGGGGGGAAATAACGGCGCCATGAATGTGGACCTGGATTATACCAACGCTTTCGATGATCTGAGGGAGCCTACCAAAAGTTACAGCCGGGTGACCGGACAATTGGGGTACTCGAACACCTATTTCAGGGAAAGCAATCCTTTGAGCCTCAATGCAAAAATTTCCTATTTCAGCACTTTCGACAATAAGAAGAACGATCCGGATATGTTGCGGCGGGAGGTGTACCAGTCGAAGGAGCAGAGCATTGGCTTTAAATTTTTCGGTAACTGGCTGGTGAAGAAACCATGGCTGACCAATGTTACCTATAATTTCTCGGGAGATTTCGAAAATCAGGATTATTACGAATACAAGGTTACCTCGGTTAGCGGAGCCACCCCACTTCCAACAGCGACAGTCTCAGGTGAATCGGTTGGAACACTACTCCCGTCAAGTTATGACAGTAAGTTGAATATCGTCGGAAAGCCTTACAGTTATTTCGCAACTGTAAAAGGGAATGTGACTGGCCAATACGGAAAAGTTGGCAGCAACCTGATGTATGGTGTGGAATGGCGGACATCAGGAAACAACGGAGCAGGCCGCATTTACGATGCAACACGGCCACCCACCGGAGCCTCTACTACCAGGCCAAGATCCTTCAAGGATGTCCCTCCCAACAAAAATCTGGCCCTTTTTATCGAGGATGAAATAAATTTACCAATTGGTTCAACCCGGTTGAAAACAGAGGCAGGTTTGCGGTACAACAACATGCTCCCTGCTGGTCTTTTTTCGACCGACGGCTTTATGTCGCTCGAACCCCGATTGAATATGACCTATGATATTTTCGGGAAGAGGGATGAGCAATTGATAAGGGATCTGTCCCTTCGATTCGGATATGGAAAGACCTCAAAAACCCCCTCCATGATCTTTTTGTATCCCGATAAAGCCTATCAGGACAATATTGGGTTCAATTATTATCCCGATCTGCTGGTGATCACGACCAAGGTGACTGAGGGGGTGGCCAATCCGGATCTTAAACCAATCACCAATACCAAGTTGGAAGCCGGGGTCGACATTGACCTTTGTGGGGTAAAGGTGATGTTGACCGGGTTTGCAGAGAAGATTAAAAACGGTTTTACCTGGGAGGATCAATATTATGTGATGGATTATAAACTATGGAATACACTGGCAGGCGCAGGAAAATCACCTGCTTACTCGAATGGTGAGATTTATTACAAGGAGAATGGACAAACAATACAGCTTCCATATTCATATGGTCATGAATACGCCTGTTATAATTTGCCAAAAAATTCTTATAATATTGATAAAAAAGGAATTGAATATGTTATCAATTTTGAAAGAATAATGCCTTTGCGTTCGACCTTCTCGGTAGACGGAGCTTATTACCACATCAAAAAAATAGCTCAGGTACTTTCCTATAGCGAGCGAATAAATATGACCTATCAGGGGCAACTTTTCCCTTACCTTCCGGTTTATCCCGGGGGTGATGGGGATGTGCTGGAAAGGCTCAACTCCAAATTCCAGATTGTTACACACATCCCTGAACTTAAAATGGTTACTTCGCTCAGTACCCAGGTAATATGGTTTGAAAAGGCTACCAGTTACTGGTCTGATGATAGTGGTAATCCGCTCTATTATTCCAAAGGACCCAACAACGGGAAAAATTATGGTGTGACGGAGGGAGTTGACAACATATATGTAGATCCGATAGGCTTGTATGACAAAAGCATGGTTTACCATCCCTGGGAGGAGAATATGGCCAATGGATCGCCCTATTCTTTCATGGTGAAGAGTTATAAAAGTGACAAATACAATACGATTAGTTATCCTGTAACGGTTCAGTTCAATCTCAAGCTGACGAAAGAGATCGGACAAAGGGCCAAACTGGCTTTTTTTGCCAACAATCTTTTTAACAGCAGGCCGTTGTTCAAGAATCCGAATACTGATTATTATGTAAGGAGAAATGAATCGGCCTATTTTGGTGCAGAATTTAAGTTTATTTTGTAAGGTGTTTAATACAACTAGATTTCTATGAAAAAGCTGGTAATCATCTCAATTCTTTTGTTGGGTTTCTTTGCAATTAGTTGCAGAAAGAACGTGACCCCCACCTACACCATGACGATATCCCTTACCTTTCCGGCAGGATTTAACCTTGCGGGTGTGCCTGACGGAACAGAGGTGAAATTGATTGAAAGTCAAACCGGCAGGGAAACCATTTTACTTACAACGGGAGGAACAGGCACTGTTTCATCCGTTTTAGCTGAAGGCACCTACAATGGAAGTACAACCGTTACCGTTAAAGTTGGTACTGATGAGTATGTATTCAATGGTGTTTTGAGCAATGTTCTGTTAAATAAAGAAAAAATTGTGCCCATGACGCTTGTTTTGTCCAAAAATACAGGAGGATTTATTTTCAAGGAGATCTATTATTCCGGTTCCAGGACCCCTGATGCAAAGCCTTATTACGCCGACCAGTTTCACGAAATTTACAACAACTCGAATGAGACTTTGTACGCTGATGGCCTATGCATTGCCGTTTTGGATCAATCATCAACCAATCCCAACATTTGGGTCAATGCCGATGGTACTATCATGGACAAACTGCCATGCACCTATCAGGTATGGATTATTCCGGGAACTGGGAAGGAGCACCCTGTCCTGCCAGGTAAAAGTCTTGTGATAGCCCAGGACGGGATTGATCACAAGACGGATCCCAACGGGAATCCGCTTTCTCCTGTGAATTTGGGCAATGCTGATTGGGAAAGCTATGTGGCAGCACCTGGAAAAGATACCGATTCACCAGGAGTGCCTAATTTGCAGTTGATTTTCTCAAATAATACCGCAGCTGATTGGACCCCTTCAGTATTAGGTTCTGCCGTTATCTTGTTCAGGTTTCCAGGCGCCTGGGAACAATTTGTTGCTGATCCGGCCAATTTCAAAACAAGACCCGGAACTACTTACACTACTCAATACTTGATGATTCCCAAAAGTTATGTGATTGATGCAGTTGAGGAAGTCCAAGCCGATGAAACAAAGCGGAACAAGCGGTTGCCCATTGAACTGGATGCCGGTTATACTTATTTGGATGGGGGAACCTATTGTTCAAAATCCATCAGGAGAAAAGCGAAACTGATTGTTGATGGCCGTGTTATCTACAAAGACACCAACAACTCATCTGCAGACTTTCTGCACGACCTGGTACCAACACCCGGGGTAAACCCTATAGTTGTCGAAAATTAAAAGAACATGTCAACCAGCTCAGATGCGAATTAGCCTGAAAAGAAAGATCCTCTTCATCGTGGTATCGGCATTCGCTTACCAAAGCTTTGCCGGTGATACCCTGCAAGTGAATTCATTCAACACTTTCCGGCTGATAAAATCCGGTAATAGCTGGCTGGAAACAGAAAATTCGGCAGGATTAGTATTCAACCAACCCAATAGCAACGTTAGTTTTGACACAGGTCTCGACCATGGGTACGGGGATTACTACCGTTTCCGGGAAGGCAGTAAATACAACGATTGCTCCTTTGCAACAGAAAGTTATCAATCACTGAAAAATAAAATCTTCCTCTACGGGAAATTTGCCTTCCATTCGCTGGATGAAACCGGCGGGCTGTGGAACGGAACCTACGATCCCTACAATGGGAACCCCTATATCCTGGCCGATTCCGTTTCGGGTACAACTTATCACAAACAGAACTACAATTTGGCGGGCGGTATTGGATACAAGCTGAACGACAGGATCTCACTCGGATGTGGTATTGATTATTATGTAGCTGTCGGGGCGAAACAAAAAGATCCCCGTCCCCGAAACACCTACATGCGGTTTAAAATCAATCCCTCCCTGATCCTGCATGGACCAGATTATAAACTTGGAGTCGATATTGGCTATAAAAATCTGAAGGAGGAGATTGATTACGATGTGAAACGCCTTAATTTCTCACCCACATTTTTCACCTTTAAAGGATTTGGATTCTATACAAAAGATATTGCCAACGGTTTTACCCGTTTTCTAACCGGCAACGAATTTTTTGGAGGTGTCCAGTGGGAGAAAAGTTTGAAGGGAGTCCCAACGCTGACCGAAGTGAGGTTCAATTACGACATCCAAGGTATTGAAGACGGCACTTCAGTCATCCGGAAACTGGATGGTGGTGAGTGGAGAACCTACAACCTGGTTTTAAACGAGCTGATCACGCTTCGCAAGGGATTGACCAACCATTTTTTCAGGGGAATTTTATCCTTTTTCAACGGGGATGGGAATGAATTTGCCCAGAACATTGTCTATGAAGGAACCTGGAACGTTCCAAGTTACGTGACCGTTGGTGAAAACCTGAAATTCAACAGGCAAACCTTAAATGGAACTATCACCTACAACTACCGGAAATTGAAAGATCAGGAGCGTACCGACTGGGATGTTGTTGCCGGAGTTAACTTTATCAACAACAGCGAAAAATATTATTATATTCCCGAGATATTCACTTCCGGGTATACCAATTTAACAGGAAGCCTCTCCTTGGAAAAAAATCTCTATTTTGGGATATTCCACCTGGCCCTTGGCCTGAATTCGGGTTATACCTCCAATTTGTCGAACGACTTACAGCTTTCCACCCTGCCAGAAATCACGAAGAAGCAACGTAAAGATGTTTACCAGCAAGAAGTCGATTACTATGCATCCAGCCTTTTTAGGACGGGTGGAGAGGTCAAAATTGGTGGAAATTTTATCAAGCTGAAAAATCCGGGTCAGACCTACCTGAGTTTCAACTATGATCATGTACATCAGGTGGATGGAAATCAAAAATTTAGTAGCTTCAGTGCGAAACTTGGATTTGTGTTTTAAGCAGTATTATCTATTTAAAGAATATTTTGAATGGGCAATGTGATTGAGTGCAACAACCTGACGCATTACTACGGCAAAAAGTTGGTCTACGAAAACCTGAATATTCGGGTTGGGGAGGGTAGCATTCTTGGCTTGTTGGGTAAAAATGGCACCGGGAAGACGACTACGATCAATATTTTGAATGGCTTTCTCCAGCCTCATAGCGGTGAGTGCCTGATCTATGGCGAGAATTCACAGCATCTGACACCCGCGACCAAGTCAAGGATTGGATTCCTAATTGAAGGCCATATCCAGTATGCATTCATGAACATTCATCAGATCGAAAAATTCTATTCGGGTTTTTATCCAAACTGGAAGCCGGCACCTTTCTGGGAGTTGATGTCAAAGTTAAAAGTTACCCCATCCCAGAAAATCTCTAGCATGTCGTGCGGACAGCGTTCGCAGGTGGCGCTTGGACTGATCCTGGCGCAGAACCCCGACCTATTGATCCTCGATGACTTTTCGATGGGGCTGGATCCGGGCTACCGTCGGCTTTTCATCGATTACCTGCGGGAGTATGCCAAATCGGAGAACAAGACCATCTTTACCACATCCCACATTATACAGGATATGGAAAGGCTCATCGATGATGTGCTGATCATGGATTACAACCAGGTGTTGGCACAATGCCCCCTCAGCGAGTTTATGGGCAACTTCAAACGTTTTGACTTTGAACTTGAAAATGACTGGGTGAACCTGAAGAATGAATCATTCGTGAAAAATCTTGAAATGGTAAAAAACAAGGTAGAGTTGTATACCTATGAAACCAGAGAGTTTGTTCGTGATTTCCTCGATAGAAACGGGATTGTCTACAAAGGTTTCACGCAGGTAAAAATGGGGTTGGAAGATGCATTTATTGGATTAACAGGGAAATATTAAGTTATGTGGAGATCAATTGTGTACAAGGAATGGATAAAAATCAGGTGGTTCCTGGTAGTTTTTGCCATATTGGGAATCATGGGAATCGGGTACCTGTTTCTCAAGGTCCAGCACGGATTTTCCTTCCAGGGAGGAAGCAGTTACTGGTACAATATCCTGTTCATAAGGTTTCAGTTTTTTGACTATTTCAAATACATTCCGCTATCAGGAGGGTTATTGGTAGGTTTGGCGCAATACATTCCTGAGACGATCAACAAACGGATCAAGTTATCCTTTCACCTTCCCCTCAATGAAAACAAGGTAATATTAATGATGCAGGGTTTTGGAAGCGGCTGCTTGATGCTCGCCTACCTGTTACTCCTGGGGTTATTTCTTTTCTTGAGCAGTTTCTATTTCCCATCCCAAATGGTTTATGATTTGATGGTTTCGGTTATTCCCTGGTTTCTTGCAGGTTTTGTTGCCTATTTCTTTGTGGCATTGATAGTTTTGGAGCCGATCTGGATGTACCGGATCCTATATTCAGCGGTTGCAGGATTCTTTGTGAATATTTACCTAAAAACTCCTTTAATTGCGGCCTATGGGCCTGCTATTCCCGGATTGTTACTTTTGACAATCCTGATAAGCATCGCGATTTTATTCCCGGCATACCGTTTTAGAAAGGGGGAGATGTAAGATGGAAAAGTTTAGCAGAATGATACTCGTTTTAGTGACCATCCTGGTATTGGCCATTCTATTGCCCATGCTCTATTGGATGGCATTTGAACAACCTGTCAAAAAATCAGTTGTCTATTACAGTTGTATCGATGACGACTTCTTCATCCAACGTTCAGGAATACCAGCCACTTTTGAAGATAGCAAGGGGAACAAATATACCCGTGAAAGGTTTGAACAAAAAACTCCCATGATGTATTTTCAGCAGTTGATGGTTTCAGGAAAAATGCCCGACACCATTAAAGGTAAAGCCATAGATTTGCGTGACATCGCGCGGAACAGGTCGTTTGAACGTATCAAACCAGAGGATATGTATTGTCCAAAGCCAAAGCTTTTCCCAATGTTTGAATCCCAATCAGGCAGGGCAAGCCTGGAATTGCCGAATGATTATTTCAGGATCACCTGGCGGGTTGAGTTCCTTGACGCAGGGACAAATAAAATTTTGGAAGAGAAAAGTCAGCTTTTTTCAGCCGCCTTGTACCATTTTGGGTTTACATTCCCGGCCACCCTTATTGAGGGGATACCAACGACCAGGAAATCCTGCGATGAAGGTTACCTGATCGTCGATTCATCCAGTCAGCTTTTTCATGTTAAAATGATCAAGGGCCAGCCTTTTGTGAAAAAAATCAGCGTTCCTGAAGGATTGAAGTTTAAGCACATCGCATGCGTGGATTTTAAGGACAAGAAGTACTACGCCCACTTAATTTCGGATAAGAATGAGATCTACATCCTAACCCAGGATGAGTATGACCTGATTAAATTTCCGGTAACTGAATATGACGCAGAAAATTGTGAACTAAAAATCTATGGCGACCTCTTTAACTACAATGTGACAGTTGAGGCCGAAGGCCATACCGACGTAATTATTCTCGATAAGGAGTACAAAAAGGTGGATAGTTACCACGAAAGCTGGCCTGTACTTTCAGAGCGCCCGGAGGGTAAAATATTCGGATATCTGTTCCCTGCAGAACTGTCGATGGAAGATCCCAACAGTAAGTACATCAATTTTTATTTGAAGGGTTCGGGAGGGATGGGTTGGATCATTCTGAACCTCTTGTTGGTAGCAGTGCATTTTTTAATTTTACGCCGACGGGATGCCAAATTAAAGGGGCATGTGTTGGATCTGGGATTGGTAGCCATTGCAGGTATTTATGGATTTCTGGCTGTACACCTATTTCAGAACAAATTTTTCGACTGACATACTGCTTCAAAACTATCCTGACGGGGTGACTCTGAGTCACCCCGTCAGAAGAAATGTAACCGCATCAAATTTCTATCAAAAGAAACGCTATTTTTGAGCAATTCCGAATAATAAGAAAACTATACTCATAACAAAATAGACATAATGTATAATAAAGCCTTCCTCCTTCTATTGACCATACTGTTCTCATTCCCTTCCTTTGCGCAAACCCCCGAAGTGAATGATTTACCGGTCGTAAAAAGAACGCCGGAACCTTTTCTCTTTTCAGTGACGACCCTTACCAGGGAGGACCTAAAATGGAGCATGGACTATTCGGCCAGTTACGGTGAAAGGGTAACCGGTCCTTTTGGTTATGCAGGCATCGGTCAGAACTTTGCCCTCAAAGGTTACCTGGGGAAACAATTTACACTTTATGCCAATGCAGCCCTGGGTTTCTCAGGAAAAGACAATGTCGCCAGTATGCAGCATGCTGAAATTTTGCACGATTTTATAGGTGGCCGAAAGAACCTGGGTTTGCGCCTTGGTGCTGGGGTCGGTGCAACCAGGGACTACAGCAATGTGAAATCGCTGATGACCAGAATTACCCTCTCGTATGATGCCTTGCGCTGGAAAGCAGGCGGAAATCTCCTTTTGGAAAAGGCTTTTGGCAATAACAGGGATGCGATTGACGTCATAACCAGCTTTGGATTTCACTACCGGTTGAAGGGGAATGTTTACGGTGGTTTTGAAACAGTTGGCGAGGACCTGGAAGGATTCTGGGATCCGGAGGAGGCCGAAGGAGGTGCAAAACTTCTCCTTGGGCCTTCCCTGAACATGACCTCTAAAAATTCAAAGGTATTCTTTTCTGTTTCCGGAGGACCTGTCTTCTATGCCACCCGCAATGAGCTTTCCAACACGGGGGCCATAAGGGATCTCCCTTCACAACCGGGAATGACCATCAGGGCCAGGGTGGTGTTCAATCTGACTGAATAGTCCATCCACAGGCAAATTTTATACAACTACATCTGCTTTCCGGAGTGAACAGTTGCATAACTGACGGGGTGACTCTTAGTGACCCCGTCAGAATATGTAAAGCGATTAATCCTGTTTCACCGAAGGCTCACCCCAGCCTCTCCACTCCGATTCCATTTTCGCCCTCTCTTCGGGAGTCATTTGCATCCATCTTCCGGCTAAATCGTGGCTGCGGCCATGACAACGGCACCTGTGACCGCCACTGAATCCTCCAAATAGGATCTTCGCGAGGACCAGAATTCCAAGCGCTTGCCAGAAGGTAATGGCGCTGATTCCAAACACTGCCGGAAGGATATTGTTCCATAGTAGCATCACAACACTTCCGAAAACAAACACTCCGGCCACAACTGCGATTGGGATGAGAATGGCCCATTTGATCCAGGAGCCTCTTCTTCTCTCGTGTCCATAAAATCTCATAATTTCTATTTTTTTAATGGTTAATACTCATTGTAAATACTTTGAAGCCGTTCGCGCAGGTGCGCAACTGCGTAACGTTTTCGTGAGATGATCGTCTTAATGCTTTCCCCGGTTTTGTCGGCGATCTCCTGAAGTGTCTGATCTTCCAGTTCGTTCCACACAAAAACATCCCTTTGTTTTTCAGGTAATTCGCTCAATGCGGCAAAGAGGGATTCCCTGATAAACTCCTTTTCGAGCTCAGTTGCAGGGTCTGTACTGTCTAATAGCAGGGCCTCAAGGTACACCATCTCGCCTTCTTCATCTTCGAAAGCATAATCTGCAAGGGACTGCGGCGCTTTTTTTCGGTTTTTGTCCACAATCCTGTTTTTGCTAACGCGATAAAGCCACGAACTGAGCTGAACGATGGGTTCTGTTTCGATGATGGAACTAAGCTGGTACCAGACATCCTGCAGAATATCTTCGGCGTCCTGGTCGTTTTTTACGCGGCTGCGTATAAAACGGACCAAACGCTTTCCATACTCCTGCACGGCATTTTGAATACTCTGCTGTCGCTGCGCCATCGGTAAAGCAATTAATTCGTCCATAATGAGGTAGACG
>JAVHPO010000221.1:0-14690 GCA_036170635.1 Prolixibacteraceae bacterium
ATCGCAACACCCATCCCCCTCGTCCTAGTCGTCCTAGTCGTCCTAGTCGTCCTAGTCGTCCCCTTCTTCTAATTTCCACATTATTAACTCCTTGAATACCTGTAATACACACTCTCCTGAAATTGTTCCGTTGAAACCCTCAGCAGTTCATCATCCCAATCTGTCCGATCCGAAAAGAGTAACATGGGCACCAGGGATTCCCCCTTTCGGTAGGGAGGTTGATGATAATAGACCGGCAACGCATTGAATCCTGCCCGATTGTAAAAACCAACTCTTTGAGTGCTCATCGAATCGTAAGGAATCTCTACTTCCAGCAAAAGAGGCTTTCCTTCCTTTTGCATCTGTTTCAATACAGCCTCTCCAAAGCCTTTCCTGCGTTGCGCCGGATAAATAGCCAGGTGCTCTATGTAACAGAATTGACCAAATTTCCAGTAGATGACAAAACCAACAACTACCTCCTCAACGAGGACTGCAGTAAAATACATTTCCCGATCGTTCAGCATTCGCAACAAATCACTGGTAGTTCTTCGCTCCTCATATGGAAAAGATTCGACGTAGAGGCTTAGAAGATCCTGGAGATGTCGGTGCGAACCCGACTGAATTCGTTCAAATTGTAGATCCATATCATTAGGATTATGCAAACTGTTATGTAAATCCGTCAATATGGCTAGTAAGGGTAACCAGGTGTGACTTTTATTGGGGACGATAAGTTTTGCTCATTGAGGCAGGTGTGACAAGGATAAAATCTCCCAATCCTGCATTCTCTTTGGTGAGGTCATCGACCGAATCCTGTTCAGTAGAACCAATGGTAACCACCTTCAAGTCGGGGCGCGCCTGTTTCAGGTACCATTCGATGGCTGTGTGGTTATCACTGTGGTAAGATCCGTTGTAGTGCACGAAAGTTTGACCTGTAGATAAATTTTTTATAATGAAATAAGCCATGGTGGCATCCTTAATGGCCTGGGATTTTGGAAGATTCTCACCTCCGTGACCTTTTGCCGCGGCAAAGATATCGGCATAGCATTTCAGCGTTTTATCATAGGCTATCGGGAGTGGGGCGATCCATCTTTTTGCTTCCGACTCGATGCTGTCAAGTTTTTCCAACCCTCTTGTGTATACCATATTGGCATATCTTCTGGGTACATTGGTGGCAATAAATTTCAGCTTGTTCTTCTTTGCAAAATCAAGTAGCGGCTTGTAATCACTAGGGTAATTGGTCCAGAGTTTGCATTCGTCCTTGAAAGTTTTCTCGGTCAGCGATCCCGATAAATATTCATTCACAACTACCTGATCATCCGATTCAAACATCTCCGCTCCGAGGATCAGCTTATCCTTTTTCACTTCGTACAAATCTTTGGTGAGCTCCTGTTCAAGCCAATGGTTAATCGGATTGTCGTGTTGCTCGCCGAATAACACCACATCCGCTTGCCTGGCCATCTCCAGCATTTTTGTATATTGGCACTCTTTGCCCTTTGCATCAAAAATCATGTAGGCATTCTTGTCACTCTTAAAGGCAAGTAATGCCACCACAGCCACCAGCATCAAAATAATTTTTTGCATACAATTAATAGTTAGATTTGAATCTCAAAGATATCATTTCCGATTAATATCTGGATCAATTATTGTACTGGTTTTGTGACTGTATAACAAAAGAATGAACTATTTTTACAATTGCTTTGTTTACAGGATATGCTAAAATGTCAATATATCCTTTTCATAATTTTGAAATATTATGTCATCTTTCTTTAATAGATTGGTAAAAGGAACGTCCGTTGAATCGAGATTGTTGCTGGCATTTTTGCCATTGATCGTAACGATGATATTGATTGATAGCTACATGGATCAATCATCCAGGCTCTCAAGCCTATCCTTCTTCACAATTTCAATGGTTAAGTTCATTGTAGCCATCCCGGTGATGGGAATCATTATTTATTTTATGGCTAAAATACTGGAACAAAAACTTTCCAGGACAAAAAAAGCCCTTCTGACCAGTGAGGAACGATTTAGGACCATTTTCGAAAACAATACTTCAGCAATTCTTATCCTGGAAACTGACACAAATGTATCGATGGTCAACGACGCCTACTGCAAACTGACCGGTTTTTCCCGCGAAGAGGTTGTTGGTCAAAGCTGGACGCGGCTAATTCCAGAATCAGAACAAAAACGACTATTAGAGTTCAACAGACTAAGACTCCAACAGTCTGCTGATATGCCCAGCAATTATGAGTTTCGGTTTATTTTGAAAAATGGAAAGGTCCGAGTTGGAATCATGTCGGTCTTTTACGATCAGCTTATCAACCAGATTGTGGTCTCTTTCACTGATATTACTGAACGTAAGGAGATGGAAATTTCCTTGCGTGAAAGTAAGGAAAAATACCGCAAACTCATTGAAATACAAGGAGAAGGATTTGGAATTGTCGACCCTAATGAGCGGTTCATTTTTGCGAATCCGGCAGCCGACAGAATCATGGGTGTTCCCACCGGAACGCTGGTTGGAAGAAAGATGGATGAATTTGTAACCAAAGAGACTTTCGAGCATATCAGAAAACAGACCATAGCAAGGCAGGAGGGCAATCAAAACACCTACGAAATGGAGTTTGTACGGTCGGATGGAGAACATAGGGTGATGCTTGTTACTGCCACACCAACTTTCAATGCCAATGGCGAATTTGAATCATCACTTGGTATTTTTCACGACATCACCGACCGGAAAAACATTGAAAATGAACTCAAGAAGAATGAATCAGAACTCAAAGCCCTCAATACCACCAAAGACAAGTTATTCTCCATTGTTGCCCATGACCTGAGAGGTCCAATCGGAACTTCCGCAGACCTTTTGGAGGTATTGATTGAGAGCTATGACAGTTTCAGCAATGAAGAGCAGTTAAAAATGCTGGAAATTCTGAAGAATTCGGCCAAATCCACTTATAATTTATTGGAAACACTTCTGAATTGGGCCATCATCCAGACAGGGAACATGGTATTTAAACCAGAACTTTTTAGTCTAACCCATTGCATAAACAACACAGTGGAAAATTTTGCTCCAACAGCGCTTTCCAAAAATATCACCCTGCTTTATGAACCCGGTGATGAAATATTTAGCTATTCCGATCTGAATATGATCCAAACGGTGTTGCGAAACCTTATAGGAAATGCCATCAAGTATACTTACAGAGGTGGAACCATTGAGATAAAATCTGTCGATCAGGGTATTAAGACAGAAATCTCAATCACAGACAATGGTATGGGAATGGATGTGAAAACCCGCAAGAATCTCTTTTGCCATAACAAGCAAAATTCGATTTATGGTACGGAAAACGAAAAGGGTACCGGACTGGGATTGGTTCTATGTAAAGAATTTATAGATAAGCATGGAGGTCATATCCGTGTGGAGAGCGAGCTAGGAAAAGGAAGCTCTTTTATTTTTGATATCCCCAAAGTACAATCACATGGTGAAATTCTATCCGGGAAAAATCCGGAGGAACAACTGCACCACCATAAATTCAACCACGAACTGATTCTGGTTGTAGAGGATGAAGACATTAATTATCAGGTATTGTGCTCCATTCTCTCCAGTGTCAATTTAAAATATGAAAGAGCCGTTAACGGTAAAGAAGCGGTAGATATGTTTTTGCACAAACCTTACAACCTTATTTTGATGGATGTTCAGCTACCTGAGATGAATGGATGGGAAGCTACCATGAAAATCAGGGAGAATGATTCTGAAATCCCAATCGTGGCTGTAACAGCATATGCATCAGATCCCACCAAAAAGAAGAGCATGGAAGCGGGTTGCAACGATTTTGTGACCAAACCTATCAACAAAGCAAAGCTGGTTCAGATTCTTGACAAGCATTTGGCAAAAGACAGGACAGGGTCTATTTTAAAGGAGTAAAGATGGTCATTAGTAGTTAGCTATTGGCTGTTAGCCTTTTATATAGCAGACAATGACAAAAAGGGAGGGAAATGACTGGTTCATTTCCCTCCCTTTTTGTCATTGTCTGCTATTTCTTTGGTTGAAATAGGTCGGAGTCGTAAGTGAACTGATAGTTTCCGGATCCAAGTTCGATGATTGTTGCATCTTTGACCTGCTCGGCCTTACCAATCTTGCTGCCGGAAACCGAAAGCTGATTTACCATCACTTTTGTAAGCTCGGCGTGCGGTAAGGTGACCGTCGCGGTGGTATTTGCAGGAATAGTAACATGGTAGAACATTTGCGTCTTATCCAGTTTCCACGAGGACTTGATCATTCCATACAAGCTGTTAAATTCTGCTGATGCCTTCGTAAGATCACCACCCGGATGCGGAGCAAGCAGAAAATGCTTGTAGCCCGGATGGTTGGGATCGAGGTCAATACCGGCAACATGCTTGTACAACCACTCTCCTATCGCACCGTAAGCATAATGGTTGAAACTGTTCATGCCGACATCCTGGAAAGAACCGTCCGGTTTTTGTCCGTCCCAACGTTCCCAGATAGTTGTGGCACCTTGTGTGACAGGATACAACCATGAGGGGTATTTTGTCCTTTTCAGCAACATGAAGGCCAGATCATCCCTGCCAATAGATGTAAGAGTCTGGCAAACCAAAGGCGTTCCCACAAATCCCGAAGTAAGGTGACCCATCTTTTTCACATCGGCTGCCAGATATTCTGCGGCGTTCTTTTTTAAATTTTCGGGCAGCAGATCAAAGGCAAGAGCCAACGAATAACCTGTTTGCGTATGAGAAACGACCCGTCCATTTTTGGTAACAAATTCTTCAATAAAAGCCTTTTTAACTGCTGCCGAAAGGTTGGCGTAAAAAGTGGCATCCTCTGTTTTACCAAGGATAGCAGCAATCTGACTGAGAATCTTTGAAGAATGGGCATAATAAGCCGTTGCAATCAGATCCTTTTCTGTGGTTGCTCCGGGATAGGAGGAGCTGTTTGAAGCAAATGCAAGCCAGTCGCCGAAATGCTCATCGCCCATCCAAAGGTTCTTATCCCCGGCACGGGTATGCATGTATTCGACCCATGCTTTCATGCTGTTGTACTGCTCAGCCAGTATTCGCTTATCACCATAAACCTGATAAACAGTCCAGGGCACGATCACTGATGCATCAGCCCATGCTGTTGCGCCGCCGCCGCCACTCAACACATCCGGAATCACGTGTGGCACACGGCCACTCTTCAGCTGGTCGGCCGTAAAATCCTTCATCCATTTGGTGTAAAAGGCTGCCACATCAAAATTGAAAGCCGCCGTCATACTGAATACCTGAGCATCACCAGTCCAGCCCAGACGCTCATCACGCTGCGGACAGTCGGTAGGAACATCTACAAAGTTGCCCTTTTGCCCCCACTGGATGTTGTGCTGCAACTGGTTGATCAGAGAGTCGGAACATGCAAAACTCCCGGTAGGGGACATGGCGGAATGTATGACCACACCGGTTATCATATCCAGTGTAGGTTCAGCGGCAAGTCCCTCCAATTTAACAAACCTGAAACCATGGAAGGTAAACAGTGGCTGGAAGATCTCTTCTCCTCCTCCCTTCAGAATGTATGTATCGGTACATTTCGCGGCGCGAAGGTTGTCTGTGTAGAAATTTCCGGCTTTGTCCAGAACTTCGGCAAATTTTACAACTACCTTATCCCCGCTGTTGCCTTTAACTTTTAATCTAACTACCCCCACCATGTTTTGCCCCATGTCGAGGACTGACTCACCCTTTGGCGTTTTGATCAGCTTTACCGGCTTGATCTCCTGAATGGCCTGCACCGGAACTCCCTGGGGAGCTATCAGGGTACTTTTTGTAAAATCATATCCTGTAGCACTTTTCCATTTGGAATCGACATATCCGGCCTGATCCCAACCGTTCAGTTCAAGTCTTGCGTCGTAAAGTTCTCCGTTGTATATATCCGATTCCAGGATAGGCCCGGTAGTGGCTTTCCAGTTCGAATCAGTTGTGATGGTCTCCCTGGTTCCATCCGTATAATTGACTTCAAGTTGCGCCAGAAGTGCACTCTTATCGCCGTAATAGCTCCTTTGTCCTTTGAAACCGATATTACCACGGTACCATCCGTCCCCGACAATTGCCCCGATGGCATTTTTGGCGGTAAGCATTTTGGTAACGTCGTAAGTCTGGTATTGAATACGATTCTTGTAACTGGTCCAACCCGGTGTGAACAGATCATTTCCAACCTTTTTCCCGTTTAGGCGCAGTTCGTACAGTCCCAAAGCAGTGACATAAACCCTGGCCGACTTTACCTTTTTATTCAGCGAGAACTCCTTTCTGAAATATTGGGACGGACGAGAAACCAGATTATCCTTCTCCTCTCCGAGTCTGATCCAGGAGGCTTTCCAATCGGCTTCCCCCAGGAGACCCATCTCCCAATAAGCTGGTTCGCTCCAGGCTGTGGCCTTGTTGTTGGCATCCCAGATCCTTACCTGCCACCACATCCTTTGCATCGATTTGCCAGAAGGTCCACCATAGGCAATGTTGACAGATTCGGAAGAGTTCACTTTTCCGGTTTCCCAAAGCAGTTTACCCGCACCTGAGAGGTATCCCTGCATTGCTGCCACCCTGATTTCGTAAGCCTGCTGCATAAAATTGTTTTCAGGCGAAACGATTTGCCAACTCAGTCGAGGTTGGGCTACACCAATCCCGACTGGATTGATTTTGTATTCACATTTCAAGGCAGAAACAGTTGCTTTGGAATACCCTGCAATCGAAATGAGCAATAGAAACATTGATAACAGAACGTTTTTGTAATAGTTGATTGGCATTTTCAATTGTTTTAAGTGGTTAATTTCTTCAAAGGTAAAATATTTTGGTGGAGAATTAGCCTGATCAGCGCTATTTTACCCATACAAATTGCACCAATTTCCTACCGTGAAACTTCGCTTCATGATTATATTCAGGTAGGGATTCTTTGTGGCTGTAACTAACGCCAGACATCCGGATTTACGATCGAAATATCCCTTCTGCCCTCGAAAAATCTCAAGATATTTTCGGCGGCTTCATGTGCTATTTCTATTCGTGTATCAATGGTACCGGTTGCATTGTGCGGAGTAAGCACAACATTGTCCATGTCAAACAACTCAGGGGATATCACCGGTTCTGCCTCAAAAACATCAAGTCCGGCTCCGCCCAGCTTGCCATTCTGCAAATACTTCACGAGTATCTTTTCATCGACCACCGGCCCCCTGGCCGTATTGATGATGATGCCGCCCTGCTTCATGCGTACCATGGCAGCTTCGTCCAGCAGATGATTGGTCTCAGTGGTGAGTGGACAATGCAGGGAGATGACATCCGATCTTTCGAGAAGCTCTTCAAAACTGACCCGTTGACAAGCATATTTTTTTTCAATGTCTTCGGCCAACCGGGTGCGGTTGTAATAGATCACCTTCATGCCTGAGGCGATTGCCCTTCGGGCAAAAGCCTGACCAATCCTGCCCATGCCAACGATCCCTACAGTTTTGCCAAAAATGCCAGTACCCAGATTCTCCATCATGCCCCATTTGAAGGTGGGATTGGTTCTTAATCCCCTGTCTGTTAAGGCGATATTCCTGGTAAGTGACAACAGCAATCCAAAGGCCATCTCTGCAGTTGGTTCAGTCACCGCGTTGGGGGTATTGCAAACAACCATGCCCATCTCAGTGGCTTTTGCCACATCGACATTGTTGAAACCTACGCCAAAATTGGCTACTATCTTAACGTGCTTTCCCTCTTTCAGCACCTCTGCTGTAAGAGGTTTAGTGAAAACCGAGAGAACTCCGTCAACTTCACGAATATGCACTTTGAGCTCCTCGTCCGAAAACATGAAATTTTGGGTAGGATAGACCAGATCGAATTTTTGTTCCAATTCTGCGAGTCCTTTTTTGGGAATAGCGGCAACAACGAGTATTTTTGGCTTCATCTGAAATAGTAGTAGTTTTAAACGCTTCCTCCATCACTGGTCACTATAAACCTTCCGTAGTAAAACCCTGTATAGTAAAATCGCAGGGAAGAGAGCAGCAGAGGCACCGACATCATCAGGTAGAGATAAGCGAGGTAGGGCAATGGAATCCAGCCAGTGGTTCTCAATGTGATTCCCATGGAGATCATGAAGGCCATTACCAGATAACTCCTGAAATTAAAGAAAGAGAAAGCGCAGGGATAGGCCTCTTTCATTTTGAGAATTCTGAGCGTATGCTTCATCGATAATTTGGAGAAAAGCTTCAGGTAGAAGAGGATACCACCTGCCAGCGCAACCACTAATTTCAGTCCAAGCAATCTGGTCGGTGTATCGAGCATCTTATAGCCCTTGAACATCAGCATTGATCCGGCAAAAGTCCAGAGAGCGGCAGCAATAAAAAGAAGGAGACGCTTTGGAACGCCGGGTTTTAAACGAGTTAGAATTTTCACATTTACAAATTTAAATGAACCTTGAACATGCAAATTATTACGTCGAACCGGTTCTTAAGTTTGCAAATGAAAAGAAAAATTGTGAATCTTACTTGACGAGTTCCAAAATATCGATGATCTGACCTGTTATTTTGACAATTTTTCGAAGTGTGACTGTCAGTTCTGAGAGCTGTTCCGAGGTTCTTTTCATCTCCTCGGTTAAAGCATTAAGCGCCATGCACTCGTTTTTAAGCGAAACAATCAATCTCTTTTCAAATGAAGAGACCAAAAGTCTTTCAAGATTTCTCAGGTGCTGAGATGTCTTTTCCAGACTTTGCACTGCTTCAGGACTCAAGCTTTTCTCGGTCATTTCAACAAGAATGTCATACTGAGCCTTTCGGATCTCTTCCAATGTGATCTCTTTGTCCATTTTTATCATTATTATATTTTTTTGTTTATATCATCCACCATTTTATAAAGCTTTTCAACATCCGTATAAAAACCGCTCAGACGTGCGGCCATCTCTTTCAATGTTATGGTTTCGTTCAGGGTCTCTTCAAGTGCCAGATGTGCAATTCTGAGGGTTTTTACTGCATGGAGGGTTTGCAGCCGAAACTCTTTTAACCGCTCTACCCGCTTTTTCAAATCAATGTAGTCTCGATCACTTTCGATGGAGGGAGGCATTCGTTTGGTAAAATAAAACCTGAAACTCTCTCCCAAACCCGAATCTTCATTACTGATCAGTTGAATAAGCAGCCCGGACGATAAATATTTCTCCATTTCACCGCAAAGACAGGAGACCAGCGTATCTGCCTGATTCACATATTTTTTAAGCGCTTTGAATTGTCTGTTCGAAAGATAGGCTCTTGTACCCAAATTGAGAGTTTCTGCAAGTAAATTACCTATTCCCGGTGGCAGTTTGCTTACATCAGTTGTATGGTTGTATTCTCCGACTAAAGTCTCTACCTCTGCGCCAAAAGTTCCGTACAGTTTGTCGTTAGCGTTGAAAGAGGCATCGCTTGATAGCTGGACCAATCCGTTGGCATAGTTTTCGAGAATCTTGAATACGGGTCTTACCCTGGCTGGAATCTTGTCGTTGCTGATTCGCTCCTGAACAATGGCATCCAGTTCACTTAAGTGGGTAGCAGGATCGGTAAATGAGTTGGCATAATAAACACCTCTGAGCTCACGTATATCAGCAAGCTCCATCCATATCTTTTCAGGTAAAGTGGAGAAATTACCGGCTTTGACAGCAAATTGCTGTACAGTCGTTCTTTGCTCTTTGGAAACGGAGATACAGCTTCCAAGGAAGAGCAGCAGTATCAGGCAGTAACAAGGTTTCATCTAAGGGATTTAGGGAGAAAGGGATACGCTACGCAACAGGAAATATGTGATAACAGTTATGAGTTATGAGTTATGAGTTATAAGATATGAGATTAAAATTGTGTTTAGTATTAAAAGAAAAACACGGAAAGTTAAGCATTTTAGTCGTTAAAAACGAATGATTTTCGAAATATTTTATGTCCTCGCCTTGAGAAGCATCCTTTTTTATTTTGAAAAAACTTATTTGCATTTTTTATCTTTAAAACCCGATGGGTTTTGAAAACCTATCGGGTTTAAATTCACATTCCATATCCAACAATGCGAACGTTTGCACCCCCGGCGTTCGCCCAGGCTTACGCTGAAATCTCGCGGACGAAGTCTTGAAAACAGCATACTGATAATGAATCGAAACACTTTCTGTTTTTCCTGACACACTTAGCCTTCCAAGTTGAAAAAAACGGGATTGTGTCCCCCGTCCTGCTCTAATATTTTTCCAAGAATCTAAAAAAGATTTTGTCTTTTAAGATTAAATGAACTAAATTCGCAAAAACTCGGTTGACATGATTATAGAGAGAACAAGTAAAGAAGTGATTATTAGGTTAGCTCCGTCTGTTGATACAGATGAACTTCAAGAATTGGCAAACTACTTTAGATACAAAGAAATAACATCAAAATATTCTACACCCCAGGCTGTTGTTGATAAGCTTTCATCAGCGATAAATTCAAATTGGTATAAAGCCAATAAAGATAGACTCCTGAAATGATTTATTGAGGAAATCTACAATATTTTTTCTATTTCGTAGTCAAACCCTCAATCTGCGATATTTCTGATAACAAATTATCTGAGGTCAAAAGCAATTCAATTTGATTTTTCACTTTTAATGCTGATGCTAATTGAATTGAATCCAAAGTCCTAAGACCTTTTCTCCAATGTTTGCCAATCAGTCCTTTGGATTTCTGTCGCAATATTTGACCCTCGGGGACATAAATAAATTTATCAGAATCCTTTTCAAATTTTTCGATTAATTGATTTGCCAATCTTTCATCAATTTCATTTTTTCTGCATTTTTTCCAAACAGCTGAACAAAATTCGACCTTCGTAATCTCTGCTAAAAAAATTACTTCAATTCCGATTTCGTTGAACAAGCTCATTAATTCTTCAGTTCCACTTTCGCGATGATAAAGCTTGAACAAAGAAGATGTATCAAAAAATACATTCATAATGCCTTACGCCTTTCTTCTATTACTTCGTCAGAAAATGAACCTTTATAATCTTTCAATAAATCCTGGGCTTCGAGGAATGAAAAATCTGACAGCTTCAAGTGTGTTTTTGATTCTTCTTCAAAAATTACTTGAACTTTCAAAGGCTTTGGGGTTTTTAGAGGCCGTTCCAATTTAAGCTGACCTTTATAATATGTACCTGCTATTGTTGCCATTTTTCCTGTTTTTTACAAAGATACAAATTTTTCAAGCTGTCCAGTTATACAAGACTACAACTTTCGATGATGTACGGTAGTTACCCACAGGGAGTTTATCGCAGTGTCGCAGTGTTCGCCTCGGCTTATGCCGAAGTCTGACGGACGAAGTATTGAAAACTGCATTCACAAATCTTATCGAAACACATTCTGTGGTTGTTGCACATATAAACATTACAAACAACTGATAGCTCCCCCCTCGCTACAAACGATTGTCATTCAGTAGTGTAAATTTTTATATTTCATGAACATGGTGAAGTTGTGAAGATAGAATGATTTGTAATTACCTCAAATCGTGGAGGCATCTCACACTTCATATTAGTCACATTGTCGGCTCCCCTGGTGAAAAAATGAGCACCTGACCCTCCACCTAAAGTGAATGAAAATCTGTAAACTTTACATATGCTATAACTGTTAGCAAAATAAATATTTAATTGCAATTTTTCCTATTGAAAAAGATCGCGCGTAGATTCAAAATATTTTTTCTGAAAAACGAGGGGTTGTAAGGATTTTTTTCTAGTTTTGCAGCAAACAAGTATACAATGATCACACGTTTGGCAAATACATATTGGTGGTGGCTGGCTTATAACTCTCAAAAGTCGTAAGGAAGCAACGCTTGTATTTACCTGAATTGATATAGTAAAAAGAGGCCTGTCGCAACTGCGGCAGGCCTCTTTTCTTTTTGGGAAAGACGAGCATGGCAAAAAAGAGGGGGAGAGTATGTGAAGGGGCGAGGGGGAGAGTGCAACTCTATGAATTTTCGCTTCTAGGCCCTTCGACAGGCTCAGGGGAGTCCAGACTCAGTGACTTGGCAGGATATCTGAGCAATATACCCCGGCAGGGGTTGAATGTGAATAGCCCCCGGTTTCAACCGGGGGTTAGGAATGCCGGAAGAACAGCGTCCGCGGTAGCATGATAAAAAGAGAGATTAGATGGGATCGGACGGAAAGGTGGCAAAAATTGAAGTTGAGATATGATAATTAAGAAATGATATATACATAATGATAGAATAGTCGTAGAAAAAACATCTACACTTAGAAAATACTGAAAAACAAGAGCAATATGAACAACTATCAGGCAGATAAAAACGGTTATTACGGGGAATTCGGAGGGGCATACATCCCTGAAATCCTTCACCGATGCGTAACGGAGCTTCAAAACACCTATTTGCAGGTCATCGAAAGTGAAGCTTTCAAAAAGGAGTTCGACCAGTTGCTGCAAGATTATGTCGGTCGTCCTTCCCCCTTGTACCTGGCCAAACGGCTCAGCGAAAAATATGGTTGTAGGATCTACCTTAAACGTGAAGATCTAAACCACACAGGGGCTCACAAAATCAACAACACCATCGGACAGATTCTGCTGGCGCGCAAAATGGGCAAAACCCGCATCATCGCCGAGACAGGCGCCGGACAGCACGGGGTGGCCACCGCTACCGTCTGCGCCCTGATGAACATGGAGTGCATTGTCTACATGGGCAAAACTGATGTGGCCCGTCAGCATGTTAACGTGCAAAAGATGAAGATGCTGGGAGCCGAAGTGCGACCGGTTACCTCCGGCAACATGACGCTGAAAGATGCCACCAACGAAGCGATCCGCGATTGGTGCTGCAATCCTTCAGATACCTACTACATCATCGGCTCGACCGTTGGTCCACACCCCTATCCCGACATGGTTGCCCGATTGCAGTCGGTCATCAGTGAGGAGATCAAGAAACAACTGCTGATCAAGGAGGGGCGCGACTACCCCGACTACCTCATCGCCTGCGTGGGAGGCGGCAGCAATGCAGCCGGTACCATCTATCATCACCTCGATGATGAGCGGGTGAAAATTGTGCTGGCCGAAGCCGGCGGACTCGGTATCGAATCCGGACAGAGCGCTGCAACCATCCAATTAGGTACCGTTGGCATTCTCCACGGTACCAAATCGCTGGTGATGCAGAGTGAGGATGGCCAGATCGAAGAGCCTTACTCCATCTCCGCCGGACTCGACTATCCGGGTATCGGTCCGATGCATGCACACCTGGCGGCCACCAAACGGGCTACTATACTGGCTGTCAACGACGACGAAGCCCTGAAGGCAGCCTTCGAACTGACCCGTCTGGAAGGTATTATCCCTGCCCTCGAATCTGCCCATGCCCTAGGCGCCCTCTCCAAAGTGGATTTCAAACTTACCGATGTGGTGGTACTCACTTTGTCGGGACGAGGGGATAAGGATATGGATACTTATATCAGGGAAATGGAAAGTTGAGGAAGGAGGGGGCGAGAGGGCGAGGGGGAGATGGGGAGAAGGGGCGAGGGGGCGAACGCCTCATTGAAACCTTCAACCTGTCGTATGACAAGTTCAGGGAGCAATATTTTGGAGTTCCATTCGCCCCCTCTCCCCCTCGCCCTCTCACCCCCTCCTTCCTGCCAAATTATAAAATTGCAAATAATTAAAAGACCCATGAATACTCAAAAAATCTTCTCCTACACCGCCACAAGCAAGCAGGTACTCGGTGATCTGCATACGCCGGTTAGTATCTACCTGAAGGTGCGGGATGTCTACCCCGAATCGGTACTGCTGGAGAGCTCAGACTTCAGCGCAAATGAAAACAGCCTCTCCTTCATTGCCTTGCATCCCATTGCCAGGGTAGGGATCAACAGCGGCATCTGCACTTCCCGGTTTCCTGACGGAACTATTGTGGAGAAGCCCCTGAGTGGAACTTTCGGCTTGGCTGAAGCCCTGAATGGCTTCATGGCAAAATTTGAGGTAACCGGACAGCATGCAGATGTGTGCGGTCTCTTTGGCTATACTGCCTTCGACGCGGTGCGGTACCTCGAGAAAATTGCCGTCATTGAGAGTCACCAGACTGAAAATGATGCCCCCGACCTACTCTACATTCTCTACAAATACATCCTGGTGTTCAACCACTACAAGGACGAGTTGACACTTATCGAGCTGACTGAGGCGGGAGAATCGCCTAACCTGGAAGTGCTGGAGACGCTGATTGCCAACCGCAACTATGCCTCTTACGATTTTACCCTCAACGGGCAAGAGCGCTCCCTTATCACCGATGAAAAATACCGCGAAATGGTGCGCAAGGGGATCTCCCACTGCCTGCGGGGAGATGTCTTTCAGGTAGTTTTGTCGAGAAGGTTTGAACAGCCCTTTCTGGGCGACGACTTCAAGGTCTACAGGGCGTTGCGCAGCGTGAACCCCTCGCCCTACCTCTTCTATTTCGATTTTGGCGGGTTCCGGATCTTTGGCTCCTCGCCCGAGACCCACTGCAAAATCAACAACGGAAGGGCCACCATCGATCCTATTGCCGGCACCGTGCGCAGAAGTGGTGACGTAGTACAAGACAAGGCGCTCAGCGAGACCCTGTTGCAGGATCCAAAAGAGAATGCGGAGCATGTGATGCTGGTAGACCTGGCCCGCAACGATTTGAGCCGCAACTGCAACGACGTTGGGATCAATTTCTACAAACAGGTACACTACTACTCCCATGTTATACACCTGGTTTCCCGCGTGAGCGGAAATATCCTGCCGGAGAGCAAT
>JAVHPO010000222.1:0-2964 GCA_036170635.1 Prolixibacteraceae bacterium
ATAAGCTTTCCGGTAATCAAATCCATCTATCCCCTTCAGAATTGCATCGGCAATCACCGGAACGGCGTGGTAACCCGGCATCACATTGGCCTCGTTGAAATACATCTCCCAGGAGGGGAGCAGACCGTGCTGCCTGTAAAATGCCAGGTAGGAGTTGATAATATCCGGCACCCGTTCGCGTTGTGTCAGGGTAAAAAGAGGCGCGGTAGCCCGGAAGGTATCCCACAAAGAGTGCAGCGTATAAATATTCTTTCCCATGTACGCTTTTTTGTCAGCGCCCAGGTAATTTCCCATTGCATCGTCGTACCTGAAAGGTGCGAAGTAGTTGTGATATACCGCGGTGTAAAAAGTCTCCTTAAAGGCTTCGTCGTCCGATGTGACTACGATTTTAGCCAACTCTTTCTCCCAGGCAGATTCGGCATCGCTCTTCACCTTGTCAAAATCCCAGTCGGGAATCTCCCGCAATCCAGCCATGGCACCCTCCACCGAGACAGAGCTGATGGCCACTTTCACCAACAGCTTTGTTCCAGACTTTGCGCCGGGAAAAGAGAGATAACTTTTAAGTCTCACGGCATTGGCCATCTCCTTCGATCGAATCAGTGTGCCATCCGCAAGGATAGAAACTTCTCCGAAGGGTAGGCTCGTTTTGGCCGCAAAATAAACTGTGCGTTCACCAACGAATCCGATGGAGCGCCGAAATCCCACGACAGTATGATCATCAACTCTTTTGAAATAGCATTCCAATGGCTCGTCCCCATTGTGCCCTACCCTCGCTTCTGTACCATTCCCAAATCCGAGATCAATCCTCAGCAAAGAATTTTTACATTCAGGGAAAGTATAGCGATGCAATCCGCAATGGGTCGTAGCGGTTAGTTCAGCATTGATTGCAGAACTCTGCAGAACGACCGAATAATATCCCGGTGAAGCCTTCTCTTGCTGGTGGGAAAACTCACTGCTGACAGACTCCCAGGTAGGTTTTGCATCGACAATCGGGAAAACCGAAATATCGCATAGACTCTCTGAACCTGTGCCACTATAATGTGTATGGCTGAAACCCTGAATTTTGTTGCTCGAATAGTGGTATCCGCTGCACCAGTTGTAGCCGTGTTCACCATTGTCGGGACTTAGCTGCACCATTCCAAATGGCACCAGCGCCCCGGGAAAGGTATGGCCGTCTTCATCTGTACCAATAAATGGATTAACATAGTGGACAAGCCTCTCAGCAGCATTAACACAAAAAATGCTGACAAAGAAGCACATAATAGTGACAAAAACCAATTTACTTGTCATTATCAATTAGTTAGTAGTTAAACGAATCCGGGATATCAAAAAGTAAAATGAGACACAGGGTTGTTGATCCGATCTATAAAAAGCTTTGGATGTTACCTTGAAAATCCCGGAAGTGATCCTTTGACAATTTTACCGATTTTTCCTGGATTAGTAAGTGAAGATGCCATATTAATAAAATTTATTCATAATTGGTTTGATTACAAAATTTAGTTCTATCTTTATCGTTATTAAGTCTAAATAATATTTATCAAATTATTGTGATTTATACGCCTGATTTCGAATACCTTATCTTATAGCACAAATGTATTACAGGCAAGGGTTTGATACAATTCCAGGCAGGAATGTGATGATGGAAAAATATAAAACATTGAATCGACTCACAATTAATCCAAATACCACTGAAGATCGGTTTAAAGAAAAGGTTGATGCATATCTGGAAGTAATGAACACCTTCCGTGTAAGAATGAACAGCGTTCTCAATCGCGACAATGATCCGGCAGTGATCAGGCACCGGTCACGAGGGAAAATGGATGCACGAAGCAGAATTGAATTGCTGATCGACGAAAATACTCCGTTTCTGGAACTCTCTGTTTTGGCTGCCTTTGGTCAATATGAAGATCAGTTTCCATCGGCAGGTGTCATTACCGGAATCGGAAAAATTCATGGCAAAATGTGCATGATCGTAGCCAATGACGCAACGGTTAAGGGAGGCACTTATGTCAGCGAAACGGTAAAAAAGCACCTCAGAGCCCAGGAGATAGCCCTGCATAATCATCTGCCATGTATCTATCTGGTCGACTCCGGCGGAATTTTTTTACCGGAACAGGCAAACATTTTCCCTGACCGTGAAGGATTTGGCCGGATCTTTTACAACCAGGCGCACATGTCGGCGGAAGGAATACCCCAGTTATCCATCGTGATGGGATCGTGTACGGCGGGAGGGGCTTATGTCCCTGCGATGAGCGACGAAACCATCATCGTCAGGAACCAGGGGACCATATTTATTGGTGGTCCTCCACTGGTTAAGGCTGCAACAGGAGAAGAGGTTACAGCTGAGGAGCTTGGCGGCGCCATGGTCCACGCATGTGTATCAGGGGTAGCCGATCACCTGGCCGAAAATGAGGTGGATGCCATCAGAATTTGCCGGAATATTCTGGAATTAATTCCTGCTAACGAATCTCAGCCATACGAACTTCATGCCATCGAAGAACCTCTCTATAGTCCCAATGATATTTACGGTTTTGCACCGATTGATCTAAGAAAATCCATTGATATCCAAGAAATTATTGCAAGAATAACAGACGGAAGCAAGTTTGAGGAGTTTAAAAAGAATTATGGGTCAACACTCGTAACCGGTTACGCAAGGATCATGGGATTTCCTGTAGGGATCATCGCGAATAACGGATTTCTGACTTCAGAGGCATCACTCAAAGGGGCCCATTTTATTGAGATCTGCAATTTCCGAAAGATACCTCTCCTCTTCCTTCAAAACATCTCCGGGTTTATTGTTGGAAAGAGATATGAGCACGAAGGGATTGCCCGCAACGGAGCCAAGTTGATACATGCCGTTGCAACAGCGGTAGTTCCAAAAATCACTGTTATTATCGGCGGGTCCTTCGGCGCCGGAAACTACGCAATGGCAGGGAGGGCCTATCAGCCGGATTTCCTTTTCAT
>JAVHPO010000223.1:0-14591 GCA_036170635.1 Prolixibacteraceae bacterium
GTTACAAATTCCATAACTCATAACTCATAATTCATAACTGTAATGAATCATTTTACATCAGTTTACGATATTCCCGACTTGAAAGGGGCCGTTGAAATGGCTGAGGAAATCAAGAAAAATCCTTATGGCTACCAACATCTTGGTAAAAACAAGACCATGGTTTTGATTTTCTTCGACTCCAGCTTGCGCACCAGGTTAAGTACCCAGAAAGCCGCCATGAACCTTGGGATGAATACCATGGTATTGAATGTCAGTCAGGATGGCTGGTCGCTTGAAACAGAACTGGGCGTAGTCATGGATGGCGACAAGCCGGAGCACCTGCGAGAGGCAATTCCTGTCATTGGCACCTATTGCGATGTGATAGGCGTCAGGGCTTTTGCCCGTTTCGAGAGCAAAGAGGATGATTACAGTGAGAAAATCCTGCAACAGTTCATCGATTTTGCCGGCGTACCCGTCATCAGCATGGAGGCCGCCACACGCCATCCTTTGCAGAGTTTTGCAGATCTGATCACCATTGGGGAGTTCAAGACAAAACCAAGACCGAAGGTGGTTCTTACCTGGGCGCCGCATCCAAAAGCATTGCCACAGGCGGTTCCCAACTCTTTCGTTGAGTGGATGCGTCAAACTGATTATGAACTGGTGGTGACCCATCCGGTAGGGTATGAGCTGGCCCCTGAATTTATGGGTGACTTGAAAGTCGAATACGATCAGAACAAAGCCTTCGAAGGAGCAGATTTTATCTATGCAAAAAACTGGTCGGCCTACGGACAATACGGCAAAATCCTCTCAAAGGATATGAATTGGACCGTCACCATGGAAAAAATGAGGCTGACCAACAATGCCAGGTTCATGCATTGCCTCCCTGTGAGGAGAAACATGATCGTGACGGACGAAGTTTTGGACAGTGATCGTTCCATTGTTGTGAAGGAAGCAGAAAATCGTGTATATTCGGCACAGACTGTTTTAAAAATGATATTAGAGAAATTGGTATGAGTGATCGTCTGACTATCATCAAAGTAGGGGGAAATGTGGTAGAGGAGGAGGCTTCTTTAAAGTCCTTACTGAAAGACTTTTCAAGGGTTGCCGGGAATAAAATTCTGGTTCACGGTGGAGGTAAATCCGCCAATATTCTTTCTGAGAAACTTGGATTGGAGAGTAAAAAGGTGGATGGCCGAAGAATCACGGATGCCGAAACGCTTAAGGTTGTGACCATGGTTTATGCCGGGCTGGTCAACAAAAACATTGTTGCAGGCCTGCAGGCTTTGGGCAACAATTCCATCGGACTTACCGGAGCTGATCTGGATCTGATTCGCGCCGCAAAGCGACCTGTAGGCGATATCGATTATGGGTATGTTGGCGATATTAAAACAGTCAACTACCAGGCCCTGAAGGAACTGCTGGATTCCGGTGCAGTACCGGTATTGGCGCCGATCACCCACGATGGTCATGGTCAGTTGCTCAATACCAATGCTGATACCATTGCTTCGGAAGTGGCGGCTGCCATGTGTTTCGATTACGAGGTACGACTAATTTTCTGTTTTGAGAAGAATGGCGTGTTGATGAATGAAGAAGATGAGAAATCGCTTGTTCATGAAATAAATCCTGGACTCTTCGCTCAATTAAAGCGCGACGGCGTCGTTTCGGGGGGAATGATCCCTAAACTGTCGGATGGTTTTGCCGCGTTACGCCGTGGTGTGAAGGAGGTGGTAATCACCAATCCTGCCGGGATATCCGAGGGGTTGAGGGTTACCAGGTTGGTTTTGGAATAGAAGAAGTGCCTAAAGTATTTAAAGTGTCTAAAGTGTCTAAAGTTATGGACTCCGAACAAATAATGATTGTGGCGTAAGTACTCTAGACACTTTAGGCACTTGAAGTTATGAAAAACGAATGTAAATCTAATCGCAAATGAACCCGATCTATATAGAAGACTCTATTGCCCTCCTGCGTGCCATGATCCGCATTCCCTCCCTCAGTCGGGAGGAGAAGGATGTTACGGATTTGGTTGAGCAAAAGCTTACTTCATGGGGTTACCAAACCTACCGGGAGAATAACAATGTATGGATACGCTCATCCGGATGGAATGAGGATTTGCCAACTATTTTGCTGAATTCACATGTTGATACGGTGCGTCCAGCCAAAGCGTGGAGTCACGATCCTTTCGGCGCCACGGAGGCGGATGGTAAATTGATTGGTCTTGGCAGCAACGATGCAGGCGCCTCTGTGGTGGCCCTTTTGTGCGCCTTCAGGCACCTGGAACAAAAGCATCAACCCTACAACCTGATCTTTTGCGCCAGCGCCGAAGAGGAAATTTCCGGATTGAATGGTGTCGCCTCGGTATTGAAGCATTTCGGAAAACTCAGTTTGGCAGTGGTTGGAGAACCTACCGGGATGCAAATGGCAGTCGCTGAGAAAGGATTGATGGTACTCGACTGTGAAGCCAAAGGGAAATCAGGTCATGCCGCCCGCAACGAAGGTGAGAACGCCATTTATAAAGCATTGGCCGATATCCAAACCTTAGCAGGCATGACATTTCCGTGCGAGTCGGAAAAGCTGGGTCCGGTAAAGATCACAGTGACACAGATTGAAGCAGGTACCCAGCACAATGTAGTACCGGATTCCTGCAAATTTGTGGCAGATGTAAGAACCAACGAATGCTATACCAATGAGGAGGTGTACCAAATCATTGCCAAAACCATTGATTCGGAGGTAAAACCCCGCTCATTTCGTCTGAACTCTTCGGGAATTCCGCTAGATCACCCATTGGTACAAAGGGGAATCTCGTTGGGATTGGCGCCTTACGGATCTCCCACCACCTCCGATCAGGCGGTCATTCCCTGCACCTCGATTAAAATTGGTCCCGGGGAATCTGCCCGCTCACATACGGCAGATGAATTCATTTATTTGGATGAAATTCGAAAAGGGGTGGAGATTTATGTGAAGTTGCTGGATCAGCTCAAACTTTGAACAGATATTAATAATCCTGAATCAATACTTCAGTAGGGATATGCAAATCATGGTTCAATCGACGAATCATCTCCAGGGATAGTTTTCTTTTTTTATTCAATATTTCGGTAACACGGCTTCTGAACCCAAGTACTTTGGCCAAGTCTTTTGGCTTATATCCCAACTGATCCATTCGGAACTTTATAGCCTCAATTGGATCAGGTAATTCTATTGGAAAATGGACGTTTTCATAATTTTCAATTAGCAAGGCGAGTAATTCTAATTCATCACCCTCCGGAGTATTCAATGGTGCATCAAAAACTAGTTCAAGCCTTTCAAGTGCAAGATTATATTCACCTTCAGTTTTGATCACTTTGTATTCCATAATTTCTAGATAATTTCAGCTTTTATTTTATCATACTCAGCATGAGTACCAATAAACCTAATCCAAACAATTCCATAGCCATAATTGATCTTTACAATCAACCTGTACATATTCCCTTTCACATTGAAAACGACGCGATTATTTGCAATAATGCTCACGGAGGGATATGCACGTTTAATATCTGCGGGAGATCTCCAATTGGCATGAACTGCTTCATCGTACCAACTTGTTAAATTCTCTCTACAGTCATTATGCCGTTCCCAAAAATCGCGTAAAGTCTTCTTTGCTATTACTCTCATCGACTTTTATTAGCAAAGTTACACTATTTTTACCAATTTGGGAAATATTATTAAGCAATAATGGATTGCCTAATACCGAAATAGGTAATGGCTGATTGTGGAAAGTGAATTTAATTGAGACTCAGATCATCCTCCTCGACAATCTCTTCCAAATCATCATCTGCGAACGGGTCATCCCCATTGATGATTTTGGTGAAATTGTCCGGTATTTTTTGTGCTTCAGGAACATAGGGGAATACATCAATGATGGGACTTTCTGTGATCCCGCCGATTTCGAAGTCGGCCATCATCCCTTTCATCGCTTCGATCACCTGATCGTAGGCAGCCTTCACATTGTCGGAGAATACCAGCACAAACTGACTAACCCGCTTCTCCTTGCCACTCTCTTCGTCGAATGTGATGAAGGTGACTTTCGCCTTGTACCAGCGGTCACCCACCTCAGATGGGATGATCTCCGCCAGTTTTGTTTTGGATATTCTTGTCACGGTAAATTCGCCACTGACCATCGAGACCAACTCTTTGTAGATGCGTGTTTCTGCCTCGGTAAAGGAGACCGCATCCAGCAGGTAGGTTTCGCTCACTTTCTTTTCGCGGCCATCTTCCCCCATCTTGGAGTACTTTGCCGTACATTCAAACCAGATATTCATGTTTTATTGATTTATTTGTATGATTGTTAAATTGTTGCAGAAGGATAAAGGATAAAGTAAAAAGGATAAAGGGGAGCTCAGATATGAGTTATGAGATATAAGATATGAGTTGTGAAATTTGTGACAATTCTGATTAACGCGTTCTTCACTTTATCCTTTTTACTTTATCCTTTATCCTTATTCTTTCAAAACCTTGTCAATTTCCGCTTTAATCAACGCCCCCCAAATCTTGTACCCCTCGCGGTTGAGGTGAAGGTGATCGTCCCTGAAGAGTTCGTTCCGGGGTTCCCCTTTTTCATTCAGAAAGCTTTCGGCTGTTTCGATGAAATAGAGGTTTTTCTGCTTGTGGCACAGGGCTTTCAGGAAGGCGTTGTTTTCCTGGATCATCGGCCATTGTTTCCAGCGGCTCTGGGATGGCGTGATCCCGATAAGGAAAATCGGCTGTTTCCTGTATTTGGCGCGGATGGTTTTGATGATTTTTCGGAAGGTGGCGGCACTCTCTTTTGGGGTCAGGTCGTCGGGAGAACCGGTGATGTCGTTGGCGATAAAAATCACGACCGCACTGAACTGATGCGGATAGATAATCCGCTCGGCGTATTGGGCAACTGCCGGAGAGTTGGATCCGCCAAATCCCCTTTGAATAATAGGGTAGGGCGCCATCTCCTCCTTGATGGTGCTCCATAGCCGGATACTTGAACTCCCCAGAAACAGCAGTGAATTATCCGGATATTTCTCTGTCTGGTTAAGCTTGTCGAAAGCTGCAATCTCGCCTTCCCATTTGGTCCCAGGCTCTACCTTGCTTTTTTGAGCGATGCAGGAGGAGATGAAAATCAACGAGGCGAAAATAAGGGTCGTTAATCTGAACGCATGGAGAGTCTTTTTCATATTCATATTTTCCGTTGTCGATTCATGTAAAGCAGTAATTTCAAGATCAAATTTTACCACAAAGGCCACCAAGTATGCACGAAGGACACAAACCTAAACTTATTAATTCGTGACCGTTGTGGTGACTTTGAGCCCTTTGTGTTAAAATTTTCGCCTGTTATTCAGATAGGAAATGTAAGGAATTTAAACGATTTCACCATAAAGGTCAAACGCTTCGGCATCAGTAATTTTCACCTGATAGTACCGGCCAATGGTGAGTTTTTTCCCGCTGACAAGTACCTCGCCATCCACCTCCGGTGAATCATATTCGGTACGCCCGATATTATAGTCTTCCTCTTTGCGGTCGATCACCACCTTGAGAACTGATCCGATTTTTTGCCTATTAATTTCGAGGGCTATCTCCTGTTGAATGGCCATGATCTCCTCGGCTCTAGCCAGTTTTACCTCTTGCGGAATGTTATCTTCATAGGTTTCTCCGGCAAAGGTGTCCTCCTCGTGGGAGTAGGAGAAAACACCGAGTCGTTCGAACCGCATTTCGCGGACAAACTGTTTCAGCTCTTCAAAATCTTCTTCCCTTTCGCCGGGATGTCCCACCAACAGCGTCGTTCGGATATGGATACCGGGCACCTCCTCCCTGATTCTATTGATCAGGGCAATGGTTCCGGCTTTGTTAATGTTCCTGCACATCAGTTTCAATACATGGTCGCTGCAGTGCTGCAAGGCGATATCGAGGTACCTGGCAACATTTGCTTTCTCCCGCATCACCGGCAGGAGATCGTATGGGAATTTCGTAGGATAGGCATAATGGAGCTTGATCCATTCAATACCCGGAATGGCAGCCAGCCTTTCGGTAAGTTCAGCCAGTTTTTGCTTTTTGTAGAGATCAACTCCATAATGGGACAGGTCCTGCGCGATCACCAGCAACTCTTTGACACCTTTTTCGGCCAGCGCGGTTGCCTCAAGAACCAGTTCATCCATCGGAACAGAGCGATGTATGCCGGTCATTCTGGGGATTGCGCAGTAAGAACATTGCCGGTTGCACCCCTCCGAAATTTTAAGATAGGCATAATGGGCCGGAGTGGTTTGGTATCTCTGGTGGGAGAGGCTCATGCGGTATTCGGCCTTGAGATCTTCTACCATCTTTTTGACCTGAAATTTTCCGTAAAAGCCATCGACTTCCGGTATTTCCTTGATCAGATCATCTTTGTACCGTTCAGTCAAACAGCCAAATACGAATATTTTGTCGATTTCTCCCCTGTTTTTGGCCTCAGCAAACTCCAGAATCGTGTTGATCGACTCCTCCTTGGCATCCAGGATAAAACCACAGGTGTTGATGGCCACCATGCGCGAATCGGCTACTCCACCGTCATGAACCACCTTGTATCCGTTGGCAGCCATCTGCGAAAGAAAAAGCTCCGAATCCACCAGGTTCTTGGAGCAACCCATTGTGACGACATTGATTGATTTGGCCATGATTCAGAGATGTGTTTGAAGGGTTTGAAATATTGGATGAAGCGCTCGCATAAAATTGTCCAACGGTTGAATTTACTGTATGGTTGAGATTGCTTCGTCGTGCCTCCTCGCAATGACAAAAGTCCACGGGGTGCGTTCGATGAGGCGAGGCGTGGGTCAAAAAGTTCGATTTGTGTTCCATTCTTACCCACGCCTCGCCTCATCGAACCGAACAACTAAAACCACCGTCATTGCGAGGAGGCACGACGAAGCAATCTGTTGTAATTACAAAAATGTATATTTTATTTACTATGAGCCTATTTAAACAGCGAATCCACAAATTCAGCCCTCTGGAAAATCTGCAGATCATCCAGTCCTTCGCCGACACCAATGTATTTGACCGGAATTTTGAACTGATCTGAGATGCCGATCACCACACCACCTTTGGCAGTCCCGTCAAGTTTGGTAAGCGCCAGGGCTGTAACTTCGGTAGCCAGGGTAAATTGCTTGGCCTGTTCGAAGGCATTTTGTCCGGTTGAACCATCCAAAACCAGCAGAACTTCATCCGGTGCATCCGGAAATACCTTCTGCATTACCTTTTTGACCTTCGACAATTCATTCATAAGGTTGATCTTGTTGTGCAGACGGCCTGCAGTATCAATGATGACGACATCTGCTCCCGATGCTTTGGCTGACAGGAGCGTGTCGTAAGCCACCGAGGCCGGATCGGATCCCATCTGTTGTTTGACAATCGGAACACCAACGCGGTCGGCCCAGATCTGAAGCTGATCAATGGCCGCGGCCCGGAATGTATCTGCTGCTCCAAGGATGACAGACTTGCCGGCGGCCTTGAACTGGTGCGCCAGCTTGCCAATGGTGGTAGTCTTACCCACGCCATTGACACCAACAACAAGGATCACATAAGGAATTCCGGTTTTTGGAAGATCAAAATCGGCAGCTTCATATGAGTTGTTTTCAGCCAGCAGTGCCGCGATCTCGCTTCGCAGGATGCCGTTCAGTTCGGAGGTACCAACATATTTGTCACGCGCCACCCGTTTTTCGATTCTTTCAATAATTTTGAGCGTCGTATTGACACCAACATCCGAAGAGATCAGGATCTCTTCCAGGCTATCGAGGACTTCATCGTCTACCTTGGTTTTGCCGATAACGGCGCGCGAAAGTTTGGAGAAGACACTCTCTTTTGTCCTTTCAAGACCTTTATCAAGACTCTCTTTTTTCGATTTTGTAAAACTGAAGATACCCATGGATCAGATTGTTGCGTGTTGTGATAAAGATAGGAACAAAACCATTCTAAAAATATAAGGTGGATTTTGCTGCTTGTAAAAAAAGAAAGCTCTCATCATACCTGACGAAAGCTCACCTTTAATCTCTTGAAGTTCTAATTACTTTTTGGCAAAATAATCTTTTACCATTTCGTTGGGAACGATCTCCTCAACAAATGTATACGCACCGGATTTTTCCGATTTAACCATTTTGATAACCTTGGAATATGCTTTCCCGGCACCTTTCTGAAGTGATGCAACTACTTTCTTTGCCATAACTCAATTATTTTATTTCGCGGTGTACGGTGACACGCTTCAAAATTGGATTGTATTTCTTTAGTTCGAGGCGTTCCGGAGTATTTTTCCGGTTCTTTTTTGTTACATATCTCGATGTACCCGGAAGACCACTTGCTTTGTGCTCGGTACATTCCAGGATCACCTGCTGTCTGCCACCTTTCTTAGCCATTGTTCAGTGCGTATTAAAAAGTTTCAATGTAGCCTTTTGCTTTCGCCTCTTTCAAGGTTGCATTCAGGCCGTTTTTATTAATTGTTCTCAACCCGGCGGCTGATACGTTCAGTTTGATCCAGCGGTCTTCTTCCGGAAGATAAAACCTTTTGGTGAAAATGTTCACCATGAATTTTCTTTTGGTTCTCCGTTTTGAGTGGGAAACGTTGTTCCCAACCATCACTTTTTTACCTGTAATCTGACAAACTCTAGACATTTCGTGTGTTTTTTAACTTCTGTCCCACTTTTTTAAACAGTGTGCAAAGTAACTACTTTTTGTTTTAATAATCAAACATTGGCGAATAATTTATTCCAAGTTTATTTACTTCTTGAATAATCCCCTTTTAACTACATTTGAATGGAATTTAAATGTTAACAGTGGAGAGCGCAACGACAAAATATTATCCCACTTTTTGGCAGGCGGTGAACCTGATAGTCCTCTATACTTTTTTACAGACACTCATCGATTTTCCATTGGCGCTGTATGACTACCAGTATGGAACAGACTGGTTAAGAGAGCCTTTACTTAAAATTCCCATCTTCTTCGGGACCACTTTCATCCTTCTCTTCCTTGGTACACGCTTTTCAGGATTGCCCTACCGGGATATCTTTCCGCTTAAGTCCTTTCACTGGCTGAATATTCCAGCCTTGCTCATATCATTGGTAGCGCTTCAGTTTTTCATGAATGAAATATCCGTCCATGTCGACCAAATGTTGCCACCTCCCGGATGGTTCATGGAACTTTTCGCTAAACTTTTTGAATCAGATTTTGGGATCTGGGGTGGTATTCTTAGGGTGGTTGTGTTGGCGCCCATTGTAGAAGAATTGATTTTCAGGGGAGTCATCTTCTCTGGATTTCAGCGTATTTACCCCGCTTTCTGGGCAATTTTATTCTCGGCGCTCCTTTTCTCCCTCTTTCACCTGAATCCCTGGCAGCTTGGGCCAACCTTTTTGCTTGGACTGTTGCTTGGTTTTGTCAGGTTGCGTACCGGTTCCCTGCTTGCTGCCATCTTCACCCATGCCCTGCACAACGGGATGATTTTTTTGTCGGTCTATTACCATGATGCCTTTACCATTCCAGATTTTCTGCAACCCGGAAAGTTTCAGAATCATGTAGTGAATTTGTTTCTTCTAGCCGGAGGGGTGGTTTTGATCTGGTATGCCAACCGAAAAAAGGTGTTTAGGTAACAGTCACTGAGTAAATTGGTAAGTGTCTTTTTTGCCCGGAGGGCATCAAGCTTCATAGAATAAAATTTCTCGGATATTGGGTTCCCCGTCAGAGGATAAACCATACATTTGAAAATTTCCGCACAATCTTTTTTGAAGCGCGTTTATTCCCTGCCGGGAAAATTGAACTCCCTAAATCTTCTTTCTATGAAACTTGATGCCCTCCGGGCAAACCGGAACCAGTAACTCTTTTTTTATTTCTTAGAATATAGTTTCACGAGAAACGCCTCACATCCAATCACTTCAATATCACTAAAATAGAAATCTTTTTGATTTTCAGTGATTATACAATCGCAATTGTGTTGAATAGCTGAATAATATTCCATTCCATCCTCAAAGTCATGGATGAGCTTGTTTTCAATTGCCTGTGAAGTTGTCTTTTCATCAATGGCTGTTATGCCAATGTGACTGAGAAGCGTGGCAATTTTTTCCCTGGCAATTGTATCACCGCTTTTCTTGCTTGAAAAATAGAAGGCAATAGCCAGACATAGGGGAGAGGTGAAAAGCGTCATGTTATATTTCCCCTGAAGACTCAACAGCCGCGACGACCAGGTAAACAAAGGATATTCCTTATTCAATGTGGCAACGAGAATATTTGCATCAAGGAAAAGTCTCATTTGGCCTGATTAAAATATTCGTCTTTCAGACTTTTTCGTGACCTTCTCTTGTACACAGCTTCTCCCTCTGCGACCTGATTTACCCATTCCGAAACCGGAAAATCTTCTATGGATTTGTAGCTGCCGGAGGTAATCTGACGGTAAAGGAATTCTGTTAATCGTGACAAACTGGTATTATTGTCAGCAGCAAATTTCTTGGCTTTTTCAATCACCTCCTGGTTGAAGTGAAGGGTTAATTTTGCTTCCATATATTTTTTACGTCAAATATATTTGTTTTATACGTAAACTCCAAAAGATCGAACTAATATTTCACCTTCAGAATTAATGTTTTTATCCTATATTCGGTTGAAAATTGAGGACAATTGGTATGAACACAGAAAAACGCGACAAATTCATCAGACTCTGGGCACGGTTCTTCAACAATTCCGAACTGCCCATCACCTTTCAATATTCGGACGATAGTCAGGAAATCCCAATTTTGGAGGCGCATGAAGGTCACCGTTGCATCATTTCCCAACTTTTACGGGTCAGACGGGGCGAATCCATCTGCATGCTGTCCCATTCTACCAATTGTGTCGGAGGAAAGAGGTACATGATGTTTACCGATTCAATGCCACAAAGGTTCGAGTGCTATATTTCCCACTATCCTGATGGTAGAGGTGAACGATACAAAATACAACCGGAACAGGTGAATCAATTTTGGGATAACCTGCCCAAACTGCCAACCAAAGGGGATAGTGTCATTTTTAAAAGGTGGGATCAACTGGAAGAAAGGGATGAACCGGACGCGGTCATCTTTTTTGCAACTCCCGACGTCCTTTCCGGATTGTTTACCCTGACCTGTTTTGACAGTTCTGCTGAAGATGCGGTAATTGCGCCCTTTGGTGCCGGATGTACCAATCTGATCTATTATCCCTACCGGGAAGAACTGAAAGGCACAGGCAGGGCCGTTCTGGGCCTAATGGACCCTTCGGCCCGAAAATGCACGAAAGCAGATTTGGTAACTTTTGCCATTCCGATTACAAAATTCATGGAGATCATTGACCAGATGGAAGAGAGTTTCTTAATCACGGATACCTGGACAATTATACAGAAGAGAATTCAATAGCAGGATCTTCTGTGCAGAAAGAAATCTCAAAATATTTCAGACTTCTTCCCTACATTTTTCCAAAAGATTGTACATTTGCCTTCGCTAAAAATCGGGGTGTAGCGCAGCTTGGTAGCGCGCGTCGTTCGGGACGACGAGGCCGCAGGTTCAAATCCTGTCACCCCGACTCGGTAATATTCTCATAAACATGCAAAATCATAAAAACTGGCACGAAAAACACAAGGAATCCTTAAGCTTTGGCAGTCGTTTAGCTGATTCAGTGGCTAAAGGAATGGGATCCTGGAGTTTTATCATTATTCAAACGATCCTGGTTATACTGTGGATGGGATTAAACCTGGTCGGATATATTTATCATTGGGATGTTTACCCTTTTATTTTGCTTAACCTGGTTTTCTCTACCCAGGCAGCCTATGCAGCTCCCATTATTATGATGTCCCAGAACCGGCAGAACGATAGGGATAGAGTACAGGCTCAAGCTGATTATCAAACCAATATCGATGCTAAGCTTGAAATTGAAGCATTGTCAAAGAAGTTGAATTCACTTGAGGTAGATAAGCTGGACAAGATCATTAAAATGCTGGAAGAGGGTAAAATTTAATTGGGATCTATTTTACTATCATCTCGAATAACGCCATCTCATTGATTTCAAGGCTTTTTGTTTTCATACGGCAGGCACCGTTTACAGGTGCCGAAGATACAAGTTCACCGTTTTCGTTGTACTGCCTCATTTCGTATTTCCCGCTTGCCGACCTTATCCACGGTGCGAGGTTCACATCAAATTCTACAATTCGTTTTGGGAGAGAGGTATTGATAACGACCATCACTGCACGGTCGGGCAAAGTGTAGGCGCAGGTATGAACGCCGCTGAGTGGTTTGCTCAGCAAACAATCACCCACCAGCTCTCCTTCTGTAAAATAGGGTAGAAACTGTTTTTTTAGTTTGGCACATTGTTTCAGTGCTTTGCTAAGATCCGGATAATTGGAGATGTAGTCCGAGCCATTGATGGACTCTGCCTTGCGGGGGAATATATTCATGTACAGGTTGTCGGCAAAGGCTTTTTTTACCGCCAGTGGAGATGAACTAATGCATGAATTGATCCTGGGGGAGGGAAACGCGCTGGTTAGCACTTTGCGGTCCATGTAACCGTCCCAATTCCAGGTGTAGTCCAGTAAACCGGCATCCAGTTCAAAATTCAACAGCTCCTCACCGGAGAAGGTACACTGCGGATCACGCTTCTTGGCAACATCCAAAATTTGTTTGGCAAGAGAGATCATATTGGGTTCAGGGTCAGGGGTGGTGTAGAACTGATCCCAGCAAAAAGAAGGTATCCCGATGTCGACCAAATGTTTCAACCCCTCAAGGACATCCTTCTGCCAGAGTTTATTGGTAGGGCCTGCCTGTACGGATGCCATATAGGTCGCATAATTTGGGTTCCTGGTAGGAATCAGTTCGGTGTGGTAGGTCCAGCCCTTGTTGTCAATCACCTTCATGTTGTAGCGTGGCGCCGTTTTCTGGTTGGCCTGAAGTACCGTGATAAACGGGACAAGATTCACCCCCAGCTTCTTGCACTCTTTTACGGCGGTTACCATATCCTCTTCCGTCCCCAGATGTGCAAATGGCTTTGGCAATGGCAGTGTAAAAGCCTCACACCAAGCCCAGATCACCATCTCATCAAGTCCGTTTTCTTTGCTCTCTGTTGCCAGCTTGGGCAAATCTTTGAATGTGAAAATCGCATCCTTCGGATCAGCAGGTTGGTACTGGCTCATAAAAACGGTACGAAAACCGATTCCTTCCCGAATATGTTTGGGCATTGGATAGTAACGCTTGTAGTTTTGGTTTACCCAGGCTTTGTAAGGCGCTATCCCGGCTGCCCATCCATTTTGGTGCGGGGTAAGCACCCACTCGCCGCTTTGCCAGATCTCACCTTTTTTGATCGTGGTATCATTCAGGCACATCATTCGCAGCTTTGGTTCCAGTTCAGACAGGCGCAACCGTACCGGAGCCTGAGGATCCCAGCCCCAACGCCTCGGGAACAGGCTGATCCCTCCGTTGAGGCCGCCCAAATCCATCCAACGTACAATCATATCCTTGTTTTTCATCATTCCGCTGCCAACATATTGCACCGAATAATTGGCGGCATCGATCATGTAAGGGGTGCTCTCTTTGGTATCGTCTTTTGCAAGATCTACAAACGGAAGGTTGGCAAAATTGCCCGTACGGAAATAGGTGTTTTGCGCTCCGGCAACAGGAAGCAACCCCGATAAATCAGGAAAAATCACCTGACGAACATTGGTGCCTGATAGGTTAATGATTTTTGCACTCATGAGGATGGATTTGCCATCGGGGGCTGCTACCAACTTAACGGTAGCCGAAACCTTGCCGTCTATGTTGAAGTTGGTCCGGCTCAACCCAAGCCTGTCCCAATTAATGACCACTGAATCAGGATAAACCGCAACATCCGCTCCCTGCGAAAAACGGGAAGCCAATCTTAGAACTTGAAACTCCTTAACAGGATACGCAAGGTCAATCATTCCGGCCATATCAGGCTTAGAGTCCATGATTGTTCCTGCCCCGGGGTAGCTCATCTTCAGGATACTTCCCGAATTTGCATCCAGTACCAGGTGCAATCCATTGAGTATAGCCTCTTTGGTCTTATTCTCCTTCTCTGCGGCAAGACATTGAAAAGTGGAAATGACAACCAATGCCAAAGCTATCGTGAGTGCAATCTTTTTCATTTTTTTTCATTTTTATCGCGAACCAATCATCCTAATTTGAGGAAATATTTTAGAAACTGTTTGAATTTTGTTGTTTTATTTCTTTCATTAGAAATCAGTTGATCATTTACCTCAAAATATCCCGTCCCGCACGAGCAATATCCTTATGTTGAGAAAATATAAATTAATAACTTGCATATAATCAATAGATTGCTTCGTCGTTCCTCCTCGCAATGACGGTACAATGTTAATTTTGTGAGGGTGGAGAGAAGGAGGCGGGTCATCAGTTTTCGGTAATAGCAGAATCGCCGCCCGCCTCCTTCTCTCCACCCTCACCTCCAAAAAAATGATCCGTCATTGCGAACACGAGGAACGAAGTGTGAAGCAATCTGTTGAGAGTCGCATAAATTTTACTTAACATAATGACATTACCCTAACGAGACAAAAAACAGATTTTAAACAGGCTCTTAGAAAAACAGGAAAAATCCATCGAGAAAAAAGAAAATGCCGATGGCGCCAAATGCCA
>JAVHPO010000224.1:0-3310 GCA_036170635.1 Prolixibacteraceae bacterium
CCTCCAAAAAAATGATCCGTCATTGCGAACACTGCCTGTCCCGATTTTTCATCGGGAAGGAACGAAGTGTGAAGCAATCTGTTGAGAGTCGCATAAATTTTTCTTAACTTAATAACATTGCCCGTTCGGGACGGAATTTTAGATCGTAATCCATTTTCTGCCGACATAATATCCCTAACGGGACAAAAAAACAAATTTTAATCAGTCTCTCTGTACTGATCAAATCCTTTAACAATTATTGTGAAACTCCGCTCCTCAGAACTGACAAAGATTGCTAATTTTGTCAACTAGTTTCTGGTAAAACAAAAGAAAACTTCAAGATTACGACCACAAAACTTTGACTTATTTGTTTCAACTTTACTCTTTTTGATCTATGGATACACCAACTGTATTATCGAAATTTCAGGATAGATTCTCCGCATTGGTCATCCCGATAGCATTTGTAATTTCCGTGATGGTCTACTTTTTTGTCATGGGTGCTCCCTCCAATTTTCAGGGAAACAGCTCTGTCAACTCTCCTTTACAGGGAAATTATCTTGGGATCATCTACAGGGGAGGCTACATCGTGCCTCTCCTGATGACATTGCTAATCATTGCATTAACCTTCTCACTTGAAAGATATTACACCATCAAAAAAGCCTATGGAAATCTTTCGCCCGTTAAATTTGTGGCAAGGCTGAAAGATTATCTTGCCAAGGACGATATCCTGGGTGCAAAAGCAGAGTGCGACAGGGTGCAGGGCTCAGTGGCCAGTGTCGCCAAATCGACGCTCGACAAATACGAGCAGATGGAAAAGGACAAGATCATGACCAAAGAGCAGAAAATCCTTGATATCCAAAAAAATATTGAAGAGGCCACTTCGCTCGAACTGCCAAGCCTGGAAGAACACTTGCCAGCCCTGGCCACCATTACTTCGCTGGCAACATTGATGGGACTTTTGGGTACCGTGCTGGGAATGATCCGCTCCTTCGCGGCCATGGCCAACGCTGGGGCACCCGATTCTGTAGCATTGGCGACAGGTATCTCTGAGGCGCTGGTCAATACGGCCTTCGGTATCGGTTCGGCTGCTATCGCGATGGTCGCATACGGTTATTTTACCACCAGGATAGACAAGCTCACCTACGCCATCGACGAGGCAGGTTATAGTATCGCGCAAACATTTGCCGCTAAACACTAAAAATTGACAACTCCTTTTCTCACCTATTCAAAAAATTGAGGAAATATGCCAAAAGTAAAGATACCCCGCAAAAGTGCAGTTGTCGACATGACAGCCATGTGCGATGTGGCATTTTTGCTGTTGACCTTCTTCATGCTTACCTCCAACTTTTCCAACAAAGAGGCGGCAGTTGTCAATGCACCCTCCTCCATCTCAGAGATTAAGATTCCGGAACGAAACATCATGCTCGTTTTGGTAGATTCCAATGGAAAACTCTTTTTTGGTATTGATGGTCAGGAAAACAGAATGGCCCTTCTCGAAAAAATGGGCACACTTTACAACATCAACTTTAATCCGACCGAACTGAAAGAGTTCAGTCTGGTGAATAGTTTTGGGATACCGATCAGTCAGATGAAGTCATTTCTTGCATTAAAACCCGAGGAGCGCGACACGCCGGTCTATGCTCCCGGAATTCCTTGTGATTCGCTCGACAATCAGTTGAAAAATTGGGTAAGCATGACCCGAAGCATCAGCAAGGAGTACCGCATTGCCATCAAAGCCGATCAGGCTACACCCTACCCAACGATCAAGAAACTGATGAGAACACTTCAGGGCTTAAGCGAAAACAGGTACAACCTGATTACGACCCTTGAAACATCTGCAGACCTTGATAATAAACAATAATCTGAATGGCCGAAATTGCTCAAAACCATAGAAAAAGTCCAAAAAGGCGAAGATCCAAAAAGCTCTCCACCCGGGTAGATTTTACTCCCATGGTAGATCTTGGTTTTCTGCTCATCACCTTTTTTATGCTGGCCACAACACTGAACAAGCCTCAGACCATGGAGATTGCCCTTCCTTCGAAAGAGAAATCGGCAGAAGAAGAACAGACAACCATCAAGGCTTCCAGGGCGATTACAATCCTGCTGGGAAAAGATAACGCGGTGTACTATTACGAAGGCACGAGAGAGAATGAAGTTGATCCGGTTTTGGTTAAAACCAATTTTTCGCCGACAGGTTTGCGAACATTCCTCCTAAAGCGAAATTATGAGGTAATGTCTAAAATCAGGGATTTAAAGACAGAAAAAGAGAAGAAGAAGTTATCGGACGAGGAGTTTAACAAAAGATTAACTGCCATCAAAAAGGATAAAAATGCCCCTGTCGTCCTGATCAAGGCAACAGACGAATCGGTCTACAGAAACCTGATCGATGCACTCGATGAAATGGCTATCTGCAACATCGACCGCTATGCCATCGATGACATTGCCCCTTTCGATTTGGATCTGCTTGAAAAAATGAACGCTGAAACAAAGATTCAGAATGGCATCAAATAACGATCTTTTTTCTCGCGAATGGTGTGACCTGGTCTTTGATCCAAAGTACCGCGAATATGGCGGTTACGAATTAAGGACCAATTCGCCCGGAAGGCTTTTCAAGGCGCTGTTGATCTCAGGACTGCTCTTTATCCTGATCGTTTCTGCCCCCTTGCTGATCAAACAGATTTTTCCAAAAAAAGTAGCAAAAGATACCGCGGTCAGGGTTCTAACTGATATCAGGCTTGACAAACCCATCGAAGAGAATATTTTGAAAGAGGTACCTCCCCCACCTGCCCCATTGAAAAACAGCATAAAATTCGTGACCCCTGTCGTAAAACCGGACGAGCAGATTGCAGAAGAACAGCCACTTACCCAAAAAGAACTGCTCCAGGGGAAAACGTCCATTGGAACAGTAAATTTCGATAAAGGAACAGATGATATTTCTGCCCCTGCCGCGACAGTAGAAAACAACAAAATAGCCGAAGTATCTGATGTTCTACTTGTTACTGTAGATCAAATGCCTCAGTTTCCGGGTGGAGAAAAGGAGATGATGCGTTTTATCAAATTAAATCTGCATTACCCCCCGGCAGCCCAGGAGAACAACATCCAGGGTACTGTGATCATGAATTTCGTGGTGGACCGTGAAGGAAAAATTACCAACATCAAGGTGATTAAGGGCATCGGTTTTGGTTGTGATGAGGAGTCCGTCAGGGTACTGGGGAAAATGCCGCTCTGGAGCCCCGGGAAACAGCGGGGACAAACGGTTTTGGTCAGTTTTACAATGCCAATCCGGTTTGTATTGAATTAATGTACATTCAGCGATGAAAAACCTTGGAGT
>JAVHPO010000224.1:3410-14581 GCA_036170635.1 Prolixibacteraceae bacterium
GCCAATCCGGTTTGTATTGAATTAATGTACATTCAGCGATGAAAAACCTTGGAGTCCTACTTGTATTTTTGGTATTGTTTTCCGGATGCCGGTATTTCAAAGGGGATCCTTACCGCAATACCCCAATTTCGGGCAAGAGTGTCATCGCAGTGGATGAAACTTTCCGGCCTGTGATGGAAGCCGAAATTGGACTTTTCAAGGCAATATATGGCTATTCTGAGATAGATGCCAGATACCTGCCCGAACCTCAGGCTTTTGATCTTTTGCTCAAGGACAGCGTTCAAATGATCGTTGCCTCACGAATGTTGCGACCTGATGAAATTTCAGTTCTGAACAGTCGCAAACTCTTTCCCAAACAGTTGAAAATTGCCACAGACGCGATTGCCCTGATCGTTCATCCTTCCTGCAAAGATTCCATTATCTCGATAAAACAGATCAAGGCGATTCTGAGCGGTGAGATTGTTACCTGGAATCAGCTTAATCCGGAGTGCCCTACCCGCCCCATCAAACTTCTTTTCGACAACAAAAATTCGGGAATCGTCAGGTATCTTGCAGATTCCCTTTGCCATGGAGCGTTTTCAGCAGCCAACGCCTCCGCGATGGAGTTTAACCGGGAGGTGATCGAATATACTGCCTCCCATCCTGATGTCCTTGGCTTTGTCTCTACAAGCTGGATTGGCAACAGGAACGACTCGCTGCACCTCTCTTTCCACAAAAAAATAAAAGTTGTTTCGGTAAGCGAAGCAGATATGCCGACTCTCTCGAACAGCTACAAACCATACCAGGCCTATCTTCTTGACGATATGTACCCACTTTCCAGATCGGTGTACATGATCAATGCAGAACCCAGAAGCGGACTTTCAACAGGTTTGGTCTCCTTTGTTGCCAGCGACAAGGGTCAGAGGATTATCCTCAAATCAGGGATCATTCCTGCGGTTGCTCCAACAAGGGTCGTCAATGTCAGGCCACATTTGTAAAAAAACGAACATGAGATACTTGATATTTTTACTCGTAATTTTCGGATCATCGATCATCACCTGCAACGCACAGGAAAAGGATTTGAGTGCGCCAAATTACCTTCAGGAGTTTCAGCCTGGCAAGGCAAGGACCTGGTTTCAGCAAAAGCTGAAAAGCAATCCGCAAGATGCTGTAGCCATGATCGGTCTGGCCAACACCCTTCTCTCGTTCCAATCGACTGACAGTGCCAAAATGCTCTTCAGGAAAGTTCTCGATGCAGATTCCAAAAACCCTTTTGCTTTGGCAGGATTGGGTTTAGTTGCATGGATGAACAATGACCGTGCCGGTGAATCCGCCTATTTAGAGCGTGCCAGACGTGCCGATAAAACCAATCCTGAAGTATACTGCGCCATAGCGGAAGGCTGTCTTGACCTGCCAAAACAAGATACGGTCACCGCCCTGACTTACTTAAGGCAAGGACTCGATCTCTATCCTAAATATGCCCGTCTTCACTTTGTAGCGGGCAAGCTGGAAACTTCGAAAAAGAATTATGGAGCCGCAGCTAATGCTTACGAAAGAGCCATCTTCTTTGATCCAAAATCGTCCGTTGCCTACCGGAATCTGGGTACGATCCTCTTTTATTCCAGATCCTACCGGGAGGCGTTAACAGCCTTCAACAAGTCGATGGCATTAGATCCGGACCAAATCCTGGTATACAAAAATGTTGGCGATCTCTATTATTCTGTTGCGAAATATGCTGAGGCAGAACATTCCTATAAAACCTACATGGAGAGAGCAGATGCTACGAACGACGACAAAGAGCGCCTGGCATTCACCCTTTTCTTCAACAAAAAATATAGGGAGGCGGAAACACTTTTGGAACAACTTCAGCTATTAAGTCACGACGAATCACTCCTACTTCGAATCAGAGGTTACATTGCCTATGAAACCGCTGATTATCAAAAGGGAGTCGAACAAATGACCAGGTTTTTCAAACTTCATGACACGCATAAAATCATTTCTTTGGATTATAGCTATTATGCCAGGCTCCTTCAGAAAACAGGTAATGAAATAGCGGCGATGGATAATTTCAGGAAGGCCATTGCCACGGATCCCTCCAAAACTGAGAACTATGAGGAGCTCGCTAAACTTGCTGCAAAAAACAGCCTGCACCAGGAGGCAGTTGCCTGTTACGAAAAGATGATCGGTCTGGGTGCCGACAAGGTTGTCACCACTTTCCTGATCGGAAAAGAGTATTATTTCGAAGGTGAGCTTTGGCGTGCCAGAGTGGATTCGCTTTTGCAATTGCATAAAAGCAAAGACAACCCACCTTCAGACTATACGGAAGTTAAAAAGTCGATGACCCAGTTCTACGCAAAAGCCGACAGTGCTTTCACTGTAGTGACCAAATTAAATAGCGGTTATGCCGGAGGTTTTATCTGGAAAGGTAGGATCCATGCCACTCTTGATCCCAGTGCCAGCACCGCAGAAGCAAAAGAGGCTTATCAAAACGCCCTGGTTTTACTGGAAAAGGCAGATCCTGAAAAAAACCGCAAAACCCTCATCGAATGTTACAGATACCTTGGATCCTACTATTATCTTGGGTATGACCGGCTTTACAAGTCGGATAAAAAAGCTGCCGGCGAAATGCGATCAAAAATGATCGAATGCTTCACCAGAATTTTAAAGCTGGATCCTTCTGATGTACAGGCAAAAGATGTACTTCTCAAAATTAAATAGGCGTTCCTGCTACTTGAGGGCTCTGATTCAGATTTGAGCAGGGCACATATGCTTATTAAACCCAAAATAATTACTTTTAACAGTTTTTTAACCTCACTACGACATGATCCGGTTTCGGGAACTGATACTTATATTACTATTGTGCTCCCCTCATCTTCTTTGTATTGGAAGTGACCCTTCATTTTCAAAACTATCAGTTGAAAACGGTCTGTCTAACAATCTTGTCAACGGAATTTACAAAGATTCCTACGGTTTTATGTGGTTTGGAACGCTTGAAGGGCTAGACCGGTACGATGGAGTCGAAATAAGACCCTATTCATCGAGGTTTCCGGAAACTGTTGAGAATGTCTTATCTATCACCGAAGATATCGGAAAGCACCTTTGGGTTGGAACTGCAACCGGATTGTTCAGACACAATAGCCTTACCGACAGATTCGAACGAATAGAAATCGACAAGTCAAACATCAAAGTCCATGCGTTGGCCATGTTATCCGACAGTAGTCTATGTGTTGGAACTAACAATGGACTCTATCTTGTCAACACAACAAACCTCCAAACGGAGCATGTGAATCTCAACGACAAGCAGAATAAAAAAGCCATTGACATCACCGGAATATTGCCAGATAATCATGGTAATTGCTGGCTGTCAACCCTCACAGGTCTTGTCAGATATTCACTGGCGACAAAAAAAAGTGACCTGTTTCTGTTCAAAAGCATTCCTGAGGATGCCCGCAACTCCTTTTCCGCCATTTGCATCATCCAAAATAAGATCTATCTGGGAACAAGTAATCAGGGAATTGTTGAATTCGACCTTTCGACCAAAACCTTTTCGAGAGGAATAAACACCGACAACAAGATCATTCTATCCATTAGCAGTGACAAAAAAGAGCGACTTTTTGTTGGCACAGATGGTGGCGGACTTAAGATCATTAATACCAGAAACCAGCAAATTGAAAATATAGAGAAACAGGAAAATGATCCGGCATCCATTAGTTCAAATTCAATTTACTCCTTTTATCTCGATGAGAGCAATAGATATTGGATTGGAACCTATTCGGGAGGAGTAAGTTATACCAAGAGTACCTCCGGGAATTTTAAACTTCATCCGGTTTCGACCAATTTCCATGAAGCCAATAAAAGCATTCGATCTTTCTATTTTGCCCCCGATGGGAACCAATATTTCGGTACCAGGGATGGATTTATACAAGTCAGCAAAAGTGGGACTGCCAAGTTCTATAAAACCAGTCTTGCAGACAAAGATGGTTTGAGGTCCAACATCATCCTCGCTGTTTTTCCTTACATGGGAGATATCCTTTTGGGCACTTACGGAGGAGGGATAAGCAAGTTTTCTGTTTCACAACAAAAGATTATGCCCTTCCTGGAAAATGGGCTCTTTTCGGCGGGAAATGCTTACGGATTCGAGACAGATCTCAATGGAGACCTATGGATAGGGACGTTCAAAGGGATCTATAAATATTCACGGGTCGACAAAAGCGTTGTCAATTTCACCAAAGAGAACAGTGATCTGAAAAGTAATGAAATTTTTGAGATCACTTTCGACTCAAAAGGCAGATTGTGGGTAGGATCCATGACCGGAACAATGCTGATGAACCCCAAGGGGGATAAACTTGAGAAGATTGATCTTCCTCCGACTGCCCAGAACAATTTCAAAACAAATTATATCTATGAGGATCAGGCCGAAAATATCTGGATCTGCACCGAAAGAGGTGGATTGATGTCGGTAGACCTCTCATTGACAAGTTGTAAGATTTACCTTGATACGGATGGTTTGCCCGATAATTCCGTCTGTGCTATAGTGGAAAGCAGTACCGGCGAATATTGGATCAGTACTTTGAAAGGATTCTGCAGGTTCTCCTCCCAAACAGAGAAATTTTCAAAATTCACAGTTTCTGATGGACTTCCAAGTCTTGTCTTCACTCCAGCTGCCACCCACCTCTCAGGGGACGGTATACTCTATTTCGGCAATGAGAAGGGGCTCGTCTATTTCACACCTGCTGCCATTGGCGAATCAGGTTTAAAATCGAAAATAAGGCTCACTGACTTCTATCTTTATGGCAAAGAGGTCCAACCTGGAGCAGAATCTGTGTTAAAACGTTGTATTGAGACAGCAGATAAATTAGACCTTAACGACAGATCCAATTCCATTGGGTTTCGTTTTGTTGCTTTAAACTACAACAACCCGGCAGACAATGTATATCAATATAAATTGGAAGGCTTTGACAAGGAGTGGCGTAACAACGGAAGCAGCAACACTGTTTACTACGAAAAATTAAGTCCCGGCAATTACGTTTTCCGGGTAAGGAACGCTAATGACCCGGATATCAACTCATCCAACAACTTGTCTATTCAAGTCACCATTCATCATTACTGGATGAAATCGCCGTTTTTTATCGGCTTTATAGTCCTGTTGTTACTAGCAGGAACCTACCTCATTGTCAAATACATCCAGAAACTTCAACAGAAGGGCAAAAGGGATGATATACCGCAAAAACTGGAAAAATACAGGGGGATCAAGATTCCTGAGGATGAGAGCGCCAGAATCATTGCTGAACTCAAAAGGTACATGGATGAAAAAAAACCATACCTGAATGCAGAATTTAAGCTGCGTGATCTTGCATCTGAAATCAACTATCCGCTCCACGAAATATCTCAGGTACTGAATCAGAACCTCAACCAAAGCTTTCCTGATTTTGTAAATAAATACCGTGTGGAAGAGGTGATCAAACGAATGAAAGACAAAGCATACGCCAGGTTTACTTTTTTCGCGATTGCCCAACAGTGTGGTTTTAACTCCAAAACCTCCTTCTACCGTATTTTCAAAAATGAGACTGGTAAAACTCCGGCCGATTTCATTAAAGAGCATGACCAATTCTGAAAGAAGTTTTTATATTTTCACCTTTTTGCATTATTTCTTATCTCACCAGAAATAATCCGTCAATTTTCACTTTTTCGGGGATCAAATACAAATTAAAACCAACAATTATACACCTTTTCTTGTGATCTAATCCTAAGCAGCTAATATTCACTTGTTTAGATTCATTGTAATTAGAGTACCATTTTATAAAATGGTACTCTTTTTGCATCTGTTAACAATTAATATATCCAATTTTAACATTAATTTAGCTTTAGCAAACAAACTAATTGGCTCACTCAAATGTGAAATTCGAAAACGACCATTCTTATTCTAATTCTTCACATTCTTAAAATTTCTTGATTTATTACAACGTAGTACAAAATCTATAAAACATTACGGATTTTGACTCTGGCTGAACTGACACAATTCAATTAAAGGTTACAATTACTCTTATTTATTAAAGGTAAAAGTTACAATTACTCTTATTTTTTATTAATTAATCTTAAAGTTCACGTGCTTATGCAAAAAAACAGACTTTTCTACCTGAAGGAAAACGGATCAAAGCCCTCAATTCTTAGATCAAAGCCCTCAATTTTTAATTACTAATCTTAAAGTTTACCCACTTATGAAACAAGAAAATCAGATTTTTCTACCCAAAGGATCATGGATCAAGATGTTATTCTCTATGATTCTCATTTTGGTATTGATGACCGGGATGGCTTATGCTCAACAAAAGTCCATATCCGGTAAAGTAACCGATGAGAGTGGATCGCCTACTCCTGGGGTTACCGTTATGGTAAAAGGTACCACCATCGGAACGATTACAGACGCGGATGGAAAGTACAGTCTCAAAGTGCCTGCAAATGCCGGAATTTTGAGTTTTTCTTTTATTGGGATGACTGCTGTAGAAATCAAGATCGGACAGAACAGTGTGATCAACGTTTCTATGAAAACTGAAACAACCGGTCTGGATGAAGTTGTTGTAGTCGGTTATGGCACACAGAAACGTGCGAATGTGGTTGGCGCCGTTGCCTCAGTTGATGGCGAAAAACTACAGTCAATTCCGGCGATGAACGTTTCCAATGCCATTTCCGGACTTATCCCGGGGACGACTGTAATTCAGACGACCGGTGAGCCTGGCCAGGGAAGTCCCCGTATCATGGTTCGCGGAAGAACTACAGTAAACTCCGACGGTAGCCGTATGTCCAACAGGTCTGAAACAGCGCCATTGGTCGTAATTGATGGTGTTCCGGGACGTTCGATGGATGAAATTGATCCTGCCGATGTGGCCAGTCTTTCCGTATTGAAAGATGCTTCGGCTGCCATCTACGGAGCTTCAGCTGCCAATGGTGTAATTCTTATCACGACAAAATCGGGAAAAGACGGTAAACCACGTTTGAATTATCAGTTTTATGAGGGTTTTATGACCCCTACCGTGCTACCACAAGTGACCGATGCTGCCGAATATGCTACCATGCTTTCGGAATACCAGGTCGCCCAGGGTAAAGCCCGCAAGTACACAGATGCTGATATTGCACTTTTCGCCAATGGGAAAGACAAATGGGAACACCCCAATACCAACTGGTATGCTGACCTGATTAAGGACTGGACCACTACCACAAGGCATAACATTACACTCGACGGTGGTGCCAATGGAATGAAATACTATGTCTCTTTCGGATACAAAACTGACGATGCTTTTTATAAGGCGTCATCGACCAAATACAAACAGTACAACATTAGGGCAAAACTGGATATGCCGGTTACCAGCTGGTTGAAGACAGGCGTTGAATTGGCCGGTTTTTTGAACAACAGAATATATCCTTACAAGAGCGCCGATGCTATTGTAGGCCAGTCAACCCGTCTGCTTCCTACCAACTGGTCATTCTGGCCCACAGGTGAACCAGGTCCTGACATTGAGTACGGTGATAACCCCGTTGAAACTTCCACTTTAAGTGCGGGTAAAAATGACCAGAAAACATACAGAATGTTGAGCACTTTTAGTGCAACAGTAATCGTTCCGTTCGTGAAAGGGCTTTCCTTCTCAGGTAGCTATAACTATGACCTCACCAACTATTACGGCAAGGCATTCTATCAGCCATGGACCTTGTATTATCCAAACTGGTCACAGGCCACAAGAGGCACGGACGGATATATTACTGCGATGCCTTTAACACCGACTTTGAGGGGTCTTTCATCACCTCAGAATAACGAGACATACAACAGGACCATCAATCAAACCATTTCGATCAATGCCAATTATGAGAAAAAAATTGGTGACCATAACATCACTTTGTTTGGCGGTTTTGAACAGTATCAAAGCGACTATAACCAATTCTACGCCTTTCGCCAATACTACATTTCACCGGTTATTCAAACCATGGATGCAGGTAACGCAAAAGACCAGAACATTACCGGAACGGCTTCGATCTATGGACGTAAATCATGGCTAGGTCGTGCCCACTACGATTATAAAGGAAAATACCTTGCAGAAGTACTGTTCCGCGCTGACGGTTCACTTAAATTCCCTACATCCAAACGTTGGGGTTATTTCCCTGGCTTGTTGCTTGGATGGCGCGCTTCTGAAGAAAATTTCTGGAAAGACAACCTGAAGTTTGTCGACTATTTTAAACTCAGGGCGTCATTCGGTATGATGGGTATGGACCCAACCTCTCCTTTCCAGTTTATGGATAAATACGGCATTGGTACTGGTATGACATTTGGCACAGGCGGCTCTATTCAGACCGTAGTTGGCCCACCTTCTATTGCCAATCCAAATATTACATGGGAGACACAGAAGACCTACAACCTTGGTTTCGATTCAAAATTCATGAAGAATCAATTTCATTTGAATGCGGAATTTTTCTATAGCAAAAGGGAAAATATATTGGCATCCAGAGATGCCTCTATTCCTAACTTTACAGGTTTGTCTTTACCGGCCCAAAACATTGGGATCGTTGATAACCGTGGATTTGAAGTTGAAGCAGGTTATCATAAAATGCTCAACAAGGACCTTCGCCTGGATGTTACTGCAAACTATAGTTTTAACCACAACACTGTTGTTTTCACGGATGAGCCCAAAAGGGTACAACCCTGGCAACAACTTACAGGCCATTCTTATGGCGCATGGTTGATGTACGATGCCATTGGAATTTTCAAAGACCAGGCACAGGTTGATGCAACACCACACGTTACCGGGACAAAACCAGGTGATGTAATTTTCAGGGATGTATCGGGCGATGGCCAGATCACTGGCGATGACCAGATTCTGATTGACAAGGTTGATGCACCTGAAATTTTCTACGGAGGTACGATCTCTTTGGCTTATAAAGCGCTCACACTTACCATGCAGATTCAAGGTCAGGGCGAATTTTTGAAGAACAGCCAATACGACAATCGTCGCGGGGAAGCTGGGAACTACTATCAATGGCAATATGACAACCGTTGGACACCAACCAACACAGTTACCAACATTGCAAGGGCATACAACCGCGATGACCTTTACTGGTCGCCGGATGTCCGCAGAAGTACTTACTGGATGGATAATACCGCCTACTGCCGATTGAAAAATGTGGTATTGAACTTCGCAATCCCGACAAAATATTACGCGAAAGCCGGTATTTCCAAAGCTAGTATCTATTTTACCGGCAACAACCTTGCACTGCTCTACACTGCCACTAAAAAATGGGATCCGGAAACCAACAACCCGGGCGTATATCCTACCATGAAAACATTTGCCATTGGCGCTAACATTACTTTCTAATAATTATTATAACATATAAACAGTTAGAATATGAAAAAAATATTTTTAAATATAACGGCAATAGCAATTCTGCTGCTCAGCTTGGCAGCCTGCAAAGAAAATGTGCTTGACAAGAAGGCTGTTGATACATTTAACGAACAACTTGTATTTTCGGATATCAACGTTGTGAATGCATACCTGGGCAAATGCTACGACAGGATGGGTGGAAACACCGATGCCGGAATTTTGGGCGCCCGCGAAGACCTCTTAAGTTCCGGTACCGACCAGTTACTTTGTATCCACCGTCCGTCAAACTATGTCATGCTTAAAGGTACGATGAGCCCTGACCAGCTTGGATTTTTTGTAAATAACGGTTATGGCGGTTATCTGCGCTGGAACAATCTCTACACAAATATTCAGGATATTAACAGGATTCTCGCCGCAATAGAAACTGTTCCTATTACAACACAGGGAGCATTGAAAAAACAGATGATTGGTGAAGCCTATTTTATCAGGGCATTCGAATATGCAACATTGTTGATGGTTTATGGTGGCGCAGTGTTAAATGACAAACCTTATAAACTGGAAGATGATTTCTCTAAGGCCACTAGGTCAACGATACAGCAAACGCTTGATTTCGCGCTGAAAGATATCCAAAGCGCTATGGACAATATACCGGCATCCGGAATAGAACAAGGACGTGCAACTCGTGCCGCTGCAGCGGCTTTAAAATCAAGGGTACTGCTTTTTTGTGCAAGTAAATTGACCAACGGCGGCTGGACCGAACAGGCTTCCAATACTTTGGTATCATTCCCTTCCGGTAGTCAGGCAGGTTTGTTGGTAAAAGCCCGTGATGCGGCCAAGGATGTAATGGATGGCAAATACGGAACTTTCTCCCTTGTAGGAACCACAAGCGAACCACCTTCCCCGCTTACCGCTGCCGATGTTCAGAAATACGCTGATAATTATTCCGGCATTTTCAATCAAAAGGCTGGGTGGAACAGTGAAACCATTTGGGGTATTCAGTTTCCGCTAACAGGAGGAAACGTCAACAATGCCAACCTTTGGTATGGCCCGAACGGTTATCACAACTGGGGTAACAACGACCCGACTGAAGCATCGGTCAGAAGATTCGAAATGGCTGATGGCACTAAATTCCAGTGGGACAAATATAACCCGGGTAATATGGATGTACGTACTGCAACCAATGCAGAGTTAGCTGCCGACCCATTACGCAATCCGTACAACGGTCGTGAACCTCGTTTTTATGCCTGTATTCTTTATGACGGAGCGCCATGGCAGCCAAGACCTACAGATGCCGCAGGATTGGAACCCGAAAATAAAATTCAGACCAGTTATTTCTATAAAGTTGTCGGAGATGCCAATCCTTATAAAAGCGGGCTTGATACACGCGCTAGTTTGATAGAGGCCTGGAATGGACAAAAGACCGGTTACAACATCAGAAAATTACTTGATCCAACAACAGCAGGCCAATATTTCAGAAATACCAATACCTGGGTGGAATTCAGGTATGCTGAGATCTTGATGAACTATGCCGAAGCTTGTATTGAACTGGGCGGTGCAGACCTACAGAAAGGAATTGATGCCCTAAATTTGGTCAGAAGACGTGCAGGATTACCAGGCAGGGTAACTACCGATCAGGCTGCTGCCCGTCAGTTTGTTCGCGATGAAAGAAATGTTGAATTTTTCGCCGAAGGCCATCGTTTCTTCGATATTCGTCGCTGGATGATTATGGAACAGGTAATTGAACCAGTCTTCGGCATGAGGGTTGAACACTATGATATCGGCTTTATCTGCTTTGTTGTAGATCCATTTGTGGAAGCCGGTATCATAGTG
>JAVHPO010000225.1:0-14402 GCA_036170635.1 Prolixibacteraceae bacterium
AATGCATCCGAATCGGAATCCGCTGATAGTAACGAAATTGGAGTTTTGAAAACTAGCTGTGTTTACAGATATTCATTTGAATATTATGAGAATAAAAAAGTGTTTCAAACTGATCTGAGAAGAGTTCGTTGCCCCGTAAAAGCTAATAGTATTATTATCAGTAGAATGAATGCTCCTGAACTAGTTGGTGCATCAGGTTATGTAGAAAATAATCATACAAATTTGTTTTTGCCAGATAGATTGTGGCAGACTATCTTTCATCATGATTGTCAGTTAAATGTCAAATGGCTAAGCAAAGTATTGATAACGAAGGGATTTAGAGATTGTATTACTTCGATTGCAAATGGCTCTAGTCCAAGTATGAAAAATATTTCGAAAGGAGAATTCTTAAATCTTAGAGTTGCCTATCCTCCTTTTCAAGAGCAGAATGAAATCGTTCTACAGATCGAAATCATAACAACCAAAATCACCACCGCCATTTCCCTTAAAGAGCAAGAGATTGAGAAGTTGAAGGAGTACAAGGCGAGTTTGATTGATGCTGCGGTAACGGGGAAGATAAAAGTGGGTTAACATATTTTCAATATCTTTAGGTTCTAAATAGTTAGCGTGAAAAGGTTCAAAGTTTTCATATCGAGTGTCCAGAGCGAATTTGCCGAAGAACGGGAAGCGCTTTACAATCATTTTTGCACCGATGGATTGTTGAGCAGCTTTTTTGAACCACTCCTGTTTGAAAAACTACCGGCGGCCGTTCATGCCTCCTACCCGACCAATCTATTGTTGGCAGAGGCTCTTTACCAGACCGGATACATTGAACGTTATGGCACAGGTACCGGTGAAATCTTTCACCTATCAACAGAAGCTGGATTAAGAGAACCTGAAATTATATTGGATGAAGGATTTAAAGTGATTATTTGGAGACCGGTTGCTTTTACCGGACAAGCTTCCGGACAAGCTACCGGACAAGCTACTGGACTAGCTACTGGACAAGTTGAAGAAGGAATCAAAAGAGTATTGCTTGTTTTCAATGGAGAAATGAAAAGTGCAGAGATCCAAGCTGCCTTACAGCTTAAACACAGGGAGTATTTTAGGGACAATTATCTGAATCCTGCAGTGGATCAAGGATTTGTGGAAATGGTTTTTCAGGAAAAGCCCAATAGCCCGAATCAAAAATACTGTTTAACATCCAAGGGTATTGAATTAAAAGATCATTTATTGATCCCTCAACCAAGCAGGATACCAATGGAGAAGGAAATTTCAAAATCCCTTACCGATCATGCTACCGATCATGCTACCGATCATGCTACCGATCATGGTGAAGAACATTTAATGAGATTATTGCTGGTATTGAGTGGAGAAATGAGCCGACCGGAAATTATGGGGAAACTGGAATTAAAACACCGGCCAAGCTTTATGGGTAACTATATTCAACCCGCATTGGATGCTAATTATATTGAAATGACACTGCCGGATAAACCAACGAGTAATTATCAAAAATACCGATTAACTCCGAAGGGGATAGCCTTAAAAAAACAACTGGAAAATAAATAGCAAAGATGACAAGTCTAACCAACGAACAAGCCCTTGAATCAGCCATCGAAAAACGCCTGACTGGCTCCTGCCTTGAGGAACTGAGGGAGCTTGGCCTAACTGTCGACTCCGGGACTGAAAGAGCGGAATTGTACCGGAGCGGCAAGGGCTATTTCATGGGATCACCCTTCGATTTCAACGCCAAGTATGCCATTGATGAGAAGCTTTTCTGGAACTTTCTGGAAACTACACAGAAAGATGAACTAGCCAAACTACAAAAGCAAAGTGACTGGAAGCTAAAAATTCTAGACCGGCTCGACCGGATAATAAAAAAATATGGCATTATCCGTTTGTTGCGCAAAGGACTTGAAGTGGATGATGCAAGCTTTACCTTGTTTTATGAATGGCCATTGGCCAGCAGCAGCGATACGGTAAAAGCCAATTTCGGAAACAACCGGTTCAGCGTGACCCGCCAGTTGCGTTATTCGCTGGACAACCCCGGAGAAGAGATCGACATGGTTTTGTTTGTGAATGGTTTGCCATTCTCTACACTTGAACTTAAAAATCACTGGACCGGACAAAATGCCAAAGTACACGGACAAAATCAATACAAATACAAGAGAGACATTGCCCAGCCACTGTTGAATTTTGGTCGTTGCCTGGTACATTTCGCGGTAGATACCGATGAAGTGTACATGACCACCAAACTGAATGGCGCCGGAACTTTCTTTTTGCCCTTCAACCTGGGCCATAACTTCGGAAAGGGAAATCCGCCGAACCCGTTCGGACATAAAACTTCCTATCTGTGGGATGAAGTGCTTACCCGTCAGAGCGTCGCGAACATCATCCAGCATTTCGTCCGGTTTGATGGGGCAGATAAGGATCCGCTCAGCAAGAAGACCCTCTATTTTCCGCGTTACCACCAATTGGATGTGGTACGCAAACTTATTGCCGATGCCTCTCACAAAGGAGTCGGACAAACCTATCTGATACAGCATTCCGCCGGTTCAGGCAAATCAAATTCCATTACCTGGGCAGCGTTTCAACTGATTGAAACCTATCCGGAAAGCGATGCAGTACCCGGGAACAAAGGCATTTCAAACCCATTGTTCGATTCTGTGATTGTCGTTACCGACAGGCGGTTGCTCGATAAACAGTTGCGGGAAAATATCCGCGATTTTTCGGAGGTTAAAAACATTATTGCAGCCGCTTATTCTTCTAAAGAGTTGAAGGAAAATCTGGAGAGTGGAAAAAAAATCAACATCACCACGATACAGAAATTTCCTTTTATTGTGGATGGCATTGCCGATTTGAGCGACAAACGGTTCGCGGTGATTATCGATGAGGCCCATAGCAGTCAGAGCGGATCGGCAGCCGACAATCTGAACCGTGCGATGGGCAACAGCGGGAACGAAGAAGAGGAAACTGATCCTCAGGATAAGATTCTGGAGGCCATGCGGTCGCGTAAGATGAGGGACAATGCATCCTATCTGGCATTTACAGCGACGCCCAAGAACAATACGCTGGAGAAATTCGGAGTCAGACAGGAGGACGGCAAATACAAGCCGTTTCATCTCTACTCCATGAAACAGGCCATCGAAGAGGGTTTCATCCTGGATGTGCTGGCCAATTATACTACCTACCGGAGTTACTATGAGATCGAAAAATCGATCGAAGAGAATCCATTGTTCGATACGATCAAGGCGCAAAAGAAGCTGAGGGCTTATGTAGAGCGGCACGAGCAGACCATTGCCACCAAGGCGGAAATCATGCTCGACCATTTTATCTCCCGGATAGTCAATACCAAAAAGCTAAAAGGGCAGGCCAAGGCAATGGTAGCGACACAAAGCATTGAGGCAGCCATTCGTTATTACTTTGCCATTCACAAATTGTTGAAGGCCAAAGGAGATCCATTTAAAGTCCTGATCGCGTTTTCAGGCAAGAAAACGGTGGATGGAATTGAATATTCGGAAGAGGGCATCAATGGTTTTGGTGAGAAAGACACACGGGATCAATTTGATACCGATGACTACAGGATGCTGGTGGTTGCCAACAAATACCTGACCGGTTTCGATCAGCCCAAACTGACGGCCATGTATGTAGACAAGAAACTTCAGTATGTCATGGCAGTTCAGGCCTTGTCGCGGCTAAACCGCTCGGCCGATAAACTGGGCAAGAAGACGGAAGATCTGTTTGTACTCGATTTCTTTAATTCGGTCGATGATATCAAAGAATCGTTTGATCCCTTCTATACTGCAACAAGCTTAAGCCGGGCAACCGATGTCAATGTTCTGCACGAGCTGAAAGCAAACCTGGACGATGTTGGTGTGTATGAATGGATGGAGGTGGAAGATTTTGTTGAGAAGTATTTCAGGGGAGTGAATGCACAGGAATTGAGCCCGATCATTGATTTTGCTGCCGACCGGTTTAATTCCGGTTTGGGGCTGGACGACAACGATAAAGCGGATTTCAAGATTAAAGCGAAGCAATTCGTGAAAATCTATGGACAGATGGCCTCCATTCTACCCTATGAGGTAGTCAAATGGGAAAAGCTCTTCTGGTTCCTGAAATTCCTGATTCCGAAACTCATCATCGTAGACCCAACGAAAGATGCCCTGGACGAATTGTTGAACTCCGTCGATCTTTCAACCTATGGCCTTGAACGGGTAAAATTAAGCGCGAATATCGGTTTGGATGCCATAGAAACTGAATTGGATCCACAAAATCCGAATCCCCGGGGCACCCATGGAGGTGAACCCATCGTAGATCCGCTCGATTTAATCATCCGGTCCTTCAATGAACGTTGGTTCCAGGGCTGGGAAGCGACTCCGGAGGAGCAGCGTGTCAAGTTCGTTCACCTGGCACAAAGCATGAGGGATCATCCCGATTTCAGGGAGAAATATGCTGACAATTCAGATAGTCAGAACCGTGAAATAGCCTTCAGAAAGATCTTCGACGAAGTGATGGCCAAGCAACGCAAAAGCGAACTCGATTTATACAGGCTAGTTGCCAAGGACGAAGCATTTAAGTCGGCCATGCAGGATACCTTGAAACGGATATTGATGGCATCGTAGAAGAATTTTAAACAGCTTCTGAATCTAAAACAAATAATCAATTGCTAGAAGTTACGTATAAACTACTGTTTCATTGATTTTTTATATTTCGCAATCCTGGCATCATTAATGACTCCGCTCCAGTTCATTCCAAAAGCAAAATCGTAGGTATTGCCTTCCGAATCTGAGTAACTTTTCATGTCGCGCGGTACATCTTCCATTTGTTCCTCCACCGTTTTCATGTCGGCTGGCATTTGGAAGGGCAGCAAAGCCGAAGGTTCGGCAGCGCCCGTGATGATATCGAGGAGCGCCTGGTCCTGAACACCCATGTGAATCAGAATGGCACTGGCGCTCTTTTCAATCTCGGAAAATACCATCGGATTCGAAATTTTAACGATCACCACAACTGGTTTGCCGGCCATTTTGACTTTTGTTTCGGTCACCGTTTTCATGTCCTGAATGTTTGCGGCAATGGTTGTTTTTCCTTTGTAGGAACGGTTTGCAAAGCTTTCGAACGGGCTTCCTCCCGCCAGGCTTGTTGCACGGGCGAATTCAGCTTTGTACAGTCCATATTGCAGACTAATGGGCACATAGCCATTCCCTTTCATTTTCAAATCTGCCTGCGAATAGCCCACCCCATTTTTCGGACTGTCGATGCAAACCAATGCAAAATCGGCCTGTTCAGGATTTTCAACCAGTTGGAAATATTTTTTGGCTATTGCGGGATTCATCGCCTCTTTCCAGCTTTCGGGTGTTTCGACACCAAACCAGTTTCGTCCGGCAGGTACCAATTTTTTGGGGATGTAGACTTTTAGCTGCTTTTTCAGCGGCAGCGTCTTTCCCTGATTTTTCAGCATGACAACCGAGCGGAGCTGCGCGTCGTAACCGGCTTTCATAAATTCAGGGTTGCCGACTATTTTTTGGGTTTCAGCGGCATCCAGGTAGGGATTTTCAAACAATCCAACCCTGAAGATGTTGCGCAGCAAACGGACGGCAGATTGTTCAAAACGTTTGCGCATGACTGGTTCTCCGTGTTTAGTGATGCCCATCTTCCAGGCTTCTATGACAGGTCCCATTTCGTTGTTGCCGCCAAACTGGTCGACACCTGCCTCAATGGCTTTGAAGTGTCGTTCGGCTTCCGACATCTTTTCAACACCCCAGCATTTCCCCTGAAACAGGTCAACAGCCTGCACATCCTTGGTGATCATCCAGTCTGTGCAAACCACGCCGTCGTATCCGTATTTGCCGCGAAGCAGATCGGTGATCAGGTATTTGTTGTAGCTATTGCCTACATTCTCCCGATTCACGGTATCCTGGTTGTAGGAAATCGTGTAATAGGGCATCACAGCGGAGGCCATCCGGGTAGCGCCTTCCAGTTTGAAAGCCCCTTCGGTGAATGGTTTCAGGTGATCTTTCAGATTTTTGCCGGGATAGACTGCATAGGCGCCATAGCCAAAATGGCCATCCCTGCCACCCTCTTCCGGGCCGCCGCCCGGCCAATGTTTCACCATTGCATTGACGCTTTTGAAACCCCAGCCACCTGCAATTTCTGCCGGACCTGTGGATGTTTGGAATCCATCGACATAGGCCCGGGCCATATCTGCAGTCAAGTTTGGATCCTCGCCCATCGTACCGTCGAAACGGCTCCAGCGGGGTTCGGTGCCCAGATCGATCTGCGGTGAAAGGGCCGTGGCAATGCCTAGCGCGCGGTATTCCGTGGCAGCGATTTCACCAAATTTCTTCATTAACTTCGGATCAAACGTAGCGGCAATACCCAGGGTTCCGGGCCACATCGAAATTTTCCCACCGGCGCCGGCATTGAATTCAGCGTATGAATCGCTGCCGTGGCGTGGATCGGAGCTGTTGTTAACAGGAATACCAAGACCCAATCCTTCGACCAATGCCTGGGCATTGTTGTTCCACTGCGCCGAAATTGCCGGACTTTTAACCGAGGTGATCAGCACATGGCGAAGGTTGTCGTTGGTCAAAAAATTGGTTTGCTGGTCAGATAGATCACTGGCAGCAGCGCCGCTTTCAAGAAAAGCCTTTTCGTGGTATGTTCCTCCGAATCGGCCCGTACCCATCACCGGAATGGATTGGTGCGCGCTGTAAAGCATCAGTCCGGCCATCTGCTCCACCGACATTTGGGAGACCAGATCTTTTGCCCGCTCGTCCACAGGCAGACGCCAGTCTTCGTAGGCATCCAGCTTACCGTTTTTGTTGAGGTCCTTGAAGGCAATACGGTCTACAGTCAGGATTTTGACTCCTGAAGCCGGGGAGTAGCCAAGCGTTCGGCCATCCCGGTTGTTGATTAGCATAAAAGTTCCTTTGTCTGTTTCTGTCCATTTGGAAGTGCAGCCAAAACAGAAAAAGAGCATTATCATCAGGGTGCCTGCACCTGTCCTTGCCAAGATTTTCATTTGCTTATAAATTCATATTTATTTCGAAACCAGCTTATTAATCTCTCTTGTAGGCGCCAGGGCCTTTGATACTTTTCCGGCGGAAAGCTCTTTGACAATCCTAAATGCTTCAGACTGTCTGGTATTGGTGGATGAAGAACCAATTTTGAGGTTATATACCCCTTCTTCGGCAATCCAGGATGAGGTAGCATCATCGAAAGAGGCAAAGTCTTTTGTTTCGATGGTAAAACTCATCCGCTGAGTTTCTCCTGGTTGCAGCAGGTTGGTTTTGCCGAAAGCGGCCAATGCTTCAGCGGGTTTGTTCAATTTTCCTTTTGGAGAACTGATGTATAGCTGAACCACTTCGCGACCTGCAACATTGCCGCTATTCTTCACGGCAACCGAAACAATCATATGTCCCCTGAAATCGCTTAAGCTTAATTTTACCCCGGCATAATCAAATTTTGTGTAGGACAATCCATAGCCAAACTCATATGCAACAGGCACTTTGAAGGTGTTGTAATAGCGGTATCCAACATAAATATCGTCTTCATAAACCACCTCCCAGGGCACACGGTGCATAAAGGAGAATCCTGACAGATCGGGTGCAGCATCTTTTTTGTCGGATTTTTCGGCCACACCCGGGAAATTCCTTGAAGAAGGTGTATCGGTATAGGAGAGGGGGAAGGTAGCCGCCAGTTTCCCGGAAGGGTTGACTTTCCCGCTGAGAACATCGATGACGGAGTTTCCGGCCTCCTGTCCGGGTTGCCAGGCTACCAGAATGGCGTCAGGGACTCCGCGCCAGCTGGCTACTTCAACAACGCCCGGAATGTTCAGTACAACGATGGATTTTTTGCCTTTGGCATGGAAAGCATCGGATACATTTTTGATCATCTCCTTTTCGGTGGCGGTCAGCCTGAAGTCGCCTTCGGTATCGGTGCGGTCTCGGCCCTCGCCGGCATTCCGGCCAATAGTAATCAAAGCCATATCAGATTTTTCTGCCATTTTCTGAGCGAGATCGGCAGAAACAACCATTTCAGCCACAGGCTCTTTTGCCCCCAGCATGGCAGCAATCATATTTTTTGGTTTCCCCTGTTTGGCCCTCATCCCCATGATGAAATCCTGGTAGCTTTTTGCCAATCCGGCCTCGGCATTGTATCCGGCATTGGTTAGTCCGTCCAAAAGCGAGACGGTGTAAGCCTCATTAACATCTCCGCTGCCTGTTCCACCGGAAATAAAATCATAGGAGGTATTTCCGAAAGCGGCAATATTTTTAACAGCTACCGGAATTGGAAGTGCGTTGTTTTTGTTTTCGAGCAGCACCATGCCATCGGTGGCAGCCTGACGGGTGATGGCAGCATGTGCTTTTAAATCAGGGTTGGACGAATAATTATAATTGTTGTAACGAGGAGCTTTCAGCATAATATTCAGAATTCGGCTGACGTTCAGATCCAACACTTTCTCATCGAGTTTACCGCTTCTTACAGCCTCAACCAGTTCCCGGCTTTGTTTTGGCTGACCCGGCTGGATCATGTCATTACCGGCTTTCATCCGGGCTACCACATCGCTGCCGCCTCCCCAGTCGGTCATCACATAACCTTCGAATCCCCAGTCGTTGCGAAGAATTTTTGTAAGCAGGTCGTGGCTTTCAGAAGTGTAGGCGCCATTGATCTTGTTGTAGGAAGACATGATGGTCCAGGGCTTGCCCTCTTTCACGGCAATTTCGAACCCCCTCAGGTATATTTCGCGCAAGGCCCGTTCACTCACGATGGTATTGACAGTCATTCGGTTGGTTTCAGAGTTGTTGGCTGCAAAGTGTTTGACGGATGTTCCGACACCGTTCGACTGGATGCCCTTCACCATGGCGGCAGAAGTTTTGCCTGCTACCAGCGGATCTTCGGAGTAGTATTCGAAGTTACGTCCGCAAAGCGGATCGCGCTGGATGTTCATTGCCGGGGCCAGCAGAATATCGGAACCGTATTCCTTTACTTCGTTTCCCATGGCCTGACCGACTTTGTAAACCAGTTCGGTATCCCACGATGAGGCCAGCGCAGTCCCTACCGGGAAAGCTGTACAATAGTAAGTTCTGGCCTCTCCCTTGCGGAATGGCTGGATGCGCAGACCGGCAGGACCGTCTGTCAACACCTGCGAAGCTATACCCAGTTCAGGAAATTCAGATGAAACACCTGCCGCGCCGGGAAGATATTTTCTGATCTTTTTGACCATGCTGACATAGTTTGAATCCTTTGAATCAATCTCCCCTCCAAATCCGGGGGGCATCTTTTTTCTGATCGAATCGGGAAGGTCAAAAAACATCCCGGTACCTATTACCAATTGCGCTTTTTGATCGAGTGTCATTTTTGCGATGATGCTTTGAATCTTTGCCTGATTGGCTGAAGCATCTTTTGCTATCGGGTTTTGTGCTTTCGCAGCACCGAAGGCCATGAGCAGCAGGAGGATTCCGGTTGCAAGTTTGTTGAGGATTTTCATATGATTGTTTTTGTTTGATAATTATTTCAACTGAGATTTCTAAGATGATTTAATTTCCGATTGTGTCCTTTGTGAGTACCTTAGTGACCTTGTGGTTAAATTTTAAAATATCACCACTAAGGTCACAAAGGATAACACACAAAGTATTTTTTTAAAATAAAGAATAATCGTGTCTATTATTTAATGTGTTCTGGATCATAAACGATCTTTGCAGGACCATTGGTGGCAATCATTGGATTGTCGCATCCGATGCTTACCTTGGTTGTAAAAGGAATGGCACTTTTGTCCGTTCCGTTATCCAACGATTCGGCCAGTTTGCGCATTGATAAGAGATAATCCATGGTGAGCGCCTTTTTTACATGGGGATAGTGACCACAATATATTTTTGTAATACCCTCAGCCATTAATTTTTCCATCTTTTTGCAAGAGTTGATGTAGGTTTTCATTGTTGCAAAGGGTCGGAGTTGAAGCCATACCTGACCCGATCCGAATGCATCGCCCGAGTAACAGCTTCCTGCCTTTTTGTCGAGCAAAACAATGGAGCCAGGCGTATGTGCCGGCATGTGACTAACCTCAATGATCTTTCCGCCCAAATCAAACTTGTCCCCATCCTTTACAAAATGGATCACCCCTTTGTAGGATTTGTTCAAAAGTACGGTATCGGCCGGATGCAGGTAGATTTCAGGAAAATATTGAATATTCCCGGCATGGTCTCCGTGCGCATGGGTTATCAAAACGTAAAGCGGTTTTTTCGTTATTTTGCGGACAACTTCATCCAATTTATCGCATTTGGTGCCGGTATCGATCAGCATCGCCCTGTCGGTACCCTCAATAATATACATGGAAGTCTTATCGGTGGTTTCAATTACCCAAACGTGATCTTCCAGTTGCGAAATTTCAAGGTCACTATTTTTATAAACCTGAGCCGTTGTTGTGAAACTGCCTGCCAGAAAACAAACGCAAGTGAGAAAAAAGTAAAATCTGTTCATGAGATTTAACTGTTTAAAAATTAGTAAAAGAACTTACACAGAGGTATTATTATACTTTTATTTGAATTCTTATAAGGATATAAATTGCGACAATTTATCAGTTTCCAATATAGAGAAGGACAAAGTTCTCAGAGAGGAAAATCGCAAGCGATTTTCAATCTCAGTGCTCTCTTTCTTTCTCTCAGTCGTATTAAATTTGGGTACAAATCTGGATTTGAAAAGAAGTCTCATTCTATGAGAAGATAATTCTCTGTGTCAGAAAAGTAACGGTACAAACTCCGAAAGATAGGTCCGCCAGTTGGTCCAGGTGTGGCCGCCTTCGCTTTCCCGGTAGGTATATTTCATTCCCAAACCGTCCAGCTTGGCGCGGTATTCGGTTACATTTTTGTAGAGGAAATCTGCTTTCCCAATGCCGATCCAGTATAGTTTGTATCCGTTTTTCAGTTGGATTTTCAGGGTACTGTCGATATTTTCATACACTTTTGAGGTGACTTTTTCATTGGGCATGATGGCGGCGGAAAAGAGTCCGACATAATCGAAAGTATTGGGATAATACCTCGAAATGTGGAGTGAGTGAAAGCCTCCCATGGAGAGTCCGGCGATGGCCCTTCCCGATTTTTCCGCTTTGACGCGGTAATTGCCCTCGATAAATTTGATCACATCCGTGAAAGTCCCTTCGAAAGTACCATCCATCGTATTGGGCAGTTGAAAGGTAGGTTTGTACATGCCCAGGCTCGATTCGCCGGGAGCAGCTTCCTGTGCAACGTTTCCGTTTGTCATGACCACCAGCATCGGTTTCGCTTTTCCCTGCGCGATGAGGTTGTCGAGAATTTGTGAGGCACGGCCAAGGGCCATCCAGGCCTCTTCGTCGCCCCCCATTCCGTGCAACAGATAGAGGACAGGATATTTCTCCTTGCCTGTTTCGTAGCCGGGAGGTGTATAGATGGTGATCCGGCGTATACTCTTGTTTCCGGGCGAGTCGTACCAGCGGCGGGCTACTGTGCCGTGCGGAACCTGATTTACCTTGTACAAATCGGCTTTGCCCCCACCAACCAGAAATACATTGAAAACGGTAGCCACATCACGGATTACATAAACATTGTTCGGGTCGGTGGCTTTTAATCCATCCACGTTAAAGGAGTAACTGTATAAATCGGAGGGCAAAACGGCTGTTGTATAACTCCAGATTCCCTTTTCATCCCTGGTCATGGCTTCAGAACCGGGGACCCACCCCTGTGCCGGCATCCAGTCGCCAGAGATTTTAACCACTTTGGCATCGGGCGCCTGAAACCTGAAAGTAACGGTCTTGTCTTCCTTCACTTCGGGGGATACAATACCCGGGGCGCCCCACAATGCTTGTTGAGCGACCGAATTAAGGCTGCCCAACATCAGCAGGAAAATGAAAATTAGCAGGTGATTTCTCATTTTTAAGTTTGTTTGTTTTGGTTTTTATTGGTATCATTGCGTCATACCGACACAATAATAATCTTTTTCTTCGGTAATTCAAAAAACAGAAAAGAATTAAAGTTTTTTATGTTGTAAAACATCAAATTGTCGTGAATCAAAAGGCATATTCTTACCAGGAACTGTTTCTGAACCATCTTTCGCTCGACTGCGTAGTCTTTGGTTTTCATGACTCCCAACTGAAAGTGTTGCTTTTGAGGATGAAGAAAACCAGGGCATGGGCACTACCGGGAGGATTTGTAAAAAAAGATGAATCGTTCGAAGTGGCAGCATCCAGGGTACTGAAAGAGCGTACAGGTTTGGGTGATATTTTTCTGAAGCAGTTCAAAGTTTTCAGTGATCCGTTTCGCTCCCTTAGGAATCCAGCCGTTCGGGATCTTCTCGAAGCGCGAGCTGATGCCGACCTTGATTGGTTTGACCAGCGGTTTATTTCGGTGGGTTTTTATGCCCTGGTAGATTTTTCAAGGGCAGAACCGACCCCCGATTTTTTCTCTGACCAGTGTAGCTGGAAAGGGCTGGATGAGGCGGGTTCCCTTATGCTGGACCACTCACAAATCCTGAACAAAGCCCTCGAAACGTTGCGTTTGCAGCTGAATTACCAGCCCATTGGCTACAACCTCCTCCCCGACAAATTCACCATGCCGGAACTTCAGAAGTTGTACGAAACCATCCTGGGGAAGGGTCTGGATCGCAGGAATTTTCAGCGCAGGATGCTCTCTTTTGGGATTCTCAACAAACTGGAAGGGCGCAAAACCGGCGGGGCACATAAATCGCCTTTTCTCTACGAATTTAACCTCGAAAACTACCAGAAAGCGTTGCAAGGCGGCTTGTACGGTGGGTGGTAAATATTGTGCAATTCCGGTTAATTGTGATAAAATAATATTATTTGTTATCTTGCTATCCGCATCAGATCCTCCTGGATCCGGTTAATTGAAAGAAATATCCAAACTATACTTTTTCGACATGAAGGTTCAAATTAAAATTGTGAATGAGCGGTTCCTTATCACGCTATTACGCGTGGCTATTGGCTGGCATTTTTTATTCGAAGGGTGGAGCAAAATATTGATCCAAAACTGGAGCTCTTCCGGCTATCTCCTGAACACTTCAGGCTTCTTCTCCCCTTTTTACCATTGGCTGGCATCACCTCTTCTGATACATATTACTGACTTTCTCAATGTTTACGGTTTGATCCTGATCGGGCTGGCGCTCTTTATCGGACTCTTTAGTCGCGTGGCTTCTCTTGCGGGAGCCCTGTTGCTTACGCTTTACTATTTTGCATATCCTCCTTACGGGAATCTGTTGACGAGCGGTGATGCGCATCTCTACATTGTCGACAAACTGTTTATCGAAGCTGCCGCACTACTGTTCCTTTTTGTTTACAAGGAGAAGGGCTATAGCCTGGAGGAGCAGATTCGCTTATGGCGCAGCAAGAGGAGTACTCCTTCCACGGGGCCGGAAAGTGTTCGGTCACGCAGGGAGGCTTTGAAGAACCTGGCCACTTTACCGGTGCTTGGGGTCATGGGACTGGGTGCCGCCCACCATCTCCGTTCCTACGGTGCCGATGTGATGACGGGTGCCACCATCCAGGTGAAGCGGACTGCGCTCAACGAACTCAAAGGGGAGCTGCCAAAAGGGAAAATCGGAAAGCACGAGATCAGCAGACTGATCGCAGGGGGAAACCTGATAGGCGGCTGGGCCCATTCGCGCGACCTGATCTACGTCTCCTCGCTCTTCAAGGCCTACAACACCGAACAGAAAGTGTACGAAACGCTTATCCTGGCTGAGCAGGCGGGGGTCAACACCATCAACATCGGCTTTGCCTCCAATCCTTTGCTGGCGAAATACAAAAAAATAACAGGAAGCAAAATCAAGGTAATTTCCCAGGTGAATCCGCAATTGAACAACAAGGAACTCGCGAAAATTGGTCCAAATACTGACCCCAAATTGTATTATGAATTCATCGACAAAGCGATCGATTTTGGTGTTGACATCGTGCAGGTGCAGGGCAACTGGTGCGATTGGCTGGTGCGGGACAACAAACTGGAGGTCATTGACAAAATGCTTGGCCATATACGTGAGCAGGGCTACACGGCAGGGCTTGCGGCACATTCAGTCGAATCACTGATCGCTTGCCGCGACCAGGGCATCATCCCCGATTACTACATGAAGACCATGCACCACGATCAGTACTGGTCGGCGCATCCGAGGGAATTCCGTTTCCCCTTCGAAGTAGACGGGAAGGAGTACCTCGATCACAACCGCTTCCACAACAACATGTTCTGCCTCTTCCCGGAGCGGACAGTCGATTTTGTAAGCAAAGCTACTGTGCCGGTCATGGGATTTAAAATCCTGGCAGCAGGGGCCATCGAACCCAAAGATGGGTTCAAGTGGGCCTTCAGCAACGGGGCGGACTTTATCTGTGTTGGGATGTTTGATTTTCAGGTGGTGAGCAATGTGAATACGGCTATAGAGGTGCTGGG
>JAVHPO010000226.1:0-14351 GCA_036170635.1 Prolixibacteraceae bacterium
CGATAATGTCTATCCTGAAAACGACAAGAACGTAGTCACCTCAGGAGGTTCCGGGTTTGGCATAATGTCTGTTCTGGTTGCCATGGAACGCCATTTTATTACCAGGGATGCAGGGGTGGAACGCCTGGTCAAAATTACCGGATTCCTCGAAAAGGCGGATCGTTTTCATGGCGCCTGGCCTCACTGGTTGTTTGGCGAAACCGGAAAAGTAAAGCCCTTCGGAGGTAAAGACAATGGAGGTGACATCGTGGAAACAGCGTATCTTGTTCAGGGGCTCATCTGTGCAAAAAACTACCTGAAAACCGATATTCCCAAAGAAAAAAGCCTCGCCGAAAAAATTGACAAACTGTGCCGCGAAGTCGAATGGAACTGGTACCAGAACGGAAAACCGGCATTGTACTGGCATTGGTCGCCAACCTATAACTGGGAAATGAATTTTGCCATCGAAGGATACAACGAATGCCTCATCGCCTACGTGCTGGGTGCAAGTTCGCCAACTTACCCGTTGTCGCCTGAAGCGTACCACCAATGCTGGGCACGAGGTGGAAACATCCGTGGCGAAACGACCAAATACGGCTATACCCTGAAATTGAAACACAATGGGGCGCCCGAATATGGAGGTCCGCTCTTTTGGTCGCACTATTCCTATTTGGGGCTCGATCCCCGCAACCTGAAGGACCGTTATGCCACCTATTGGGATGAAACCCGAAACCATGTGCTGATCGACTATCGCTATTGTGTCGAAAATCCCAGGAAGTTCAAGGGATATGGACCCGACTGCTGGGGACTGAGCGCCAGCTACTCGGTAAAAGGTTATGACGCGCACATGCCATCGAACGACAATGGGGTGATCTCACCGACTGCCGCGCTAGCCTCTTTCCCCTATACTCCGAAAGAAAGCATGCATGCCGCCCGCTATTTTTATGAGAAGCTGGGAGACAAATTATGGGGCCCTTACGGCTTTTATGATGCTTTCAGTGAAACGGCAAACTGGTATCCGCCCCGCTACCTTGCCATAGATCAGGGACCGATCGTTGTCATGATCGAAAATTACCGTTCCCAACTGCTTTGGAAACTGTTCATGCAGGACAAAGATGTGCAGAACGGATTGATCCGACTTGGATTTACTTTCTAAAACTCAACCAAAATGCGAAGAGTATTTCTTTCCATTGGAATGTTTCTGGTGGTTTTGAACAGTGTTGCTGCGATAAAGCCGGTTCAGACCAAGGCGAAAAATTATGACCACAGGGCCGATTCAGTCCTGGCGCTGATGACGCTGGACGAAAAAATCGGACAGATGGTACTGCTTACCAGCGGCGCCGATCAAACCGGGCCAAGAATGTCATTCAACGATTTGGCAGAGATCAAAGCCGGGCGGTGCGGGAACATTTTTAACGCCCATACAGTTGTCTATACAAAAAAACTACAAAAAATTGCGGTCGAACAGACGCGCCTGGGCATTCCATTGCTCTTTGGCTACGATGTGATTCACGGGCATAAAACCATTTTCCCGATTTCATTGGGCGAAGCTGCTTCGTGGGACATGGAGGCCATTGAGAAAAGCGCCCGGATCGCCGCCACAGAAGCGGCTGCAAGCGGGTTGCAATGGGTATTTGCCCCAATGGTCGATATTGCCCGTGATCCCCGATGGGGACGTATTTCGGAGGGGGCCGGCGAAGATCCATACCTCGGATGTCGGGTAGCAGAAGCCCGTGTTCATGGATTTCAAGGCAACGATTTGTCAGATCCGTCAACGGTACTGGCCTGCGTGAAGCATTATGCGGCCTACGGGGCGCCTCAGGCCGGCCGCGATTACGGCACGGTCGATATGTCGGAACGCATGTTGCGCGAAGTATACCTGCCACCTTACAAAGCCGCTGTTAATGCCGGCGCTTTGAGTATCATGACCTCCTTCAATGAACTGGATGGCGTTCCTTCCTCCGGAAATTCGTTTTTACTCAAGGATATTCTGCGAAAAGAGTGGGGATTTAAGGGTTTTGTAGTTACCGATTATACGTCCATCAATGAAATGGTACCTCACGGCATAGTAGCCAACGAAAAAGATGCTGCCACACTAGCCGTGAATGCCGGAGTTGAAATGGACATGCAGGGGTCGGTTTACCTGAAATACCTGAAACAACTGGTTTCAGAAGGTAAAGTTTCAGAAGCGACCATCAACAGGGCAGTCCACAACATCCTGAAAATTAAATTCATGCTGGGATTGTTCGACGATCCCTACCGGTATTGTGACGAAAATCGTGAAAAACAGGTGGTTTTTTCTGAAGAAAACCGGAAAGCGGCCTGCGATGTGGCTTGCAAGTCGATGGTACTGTTGAAAAACGAAAAACAGATATTGCCGCTGACTGCCGGAAAATCGCTGGCTGTCATTGGCCCGCTGGCTGACTCGAAAGAAGATCTGCTTGGTTCGTGGCATGCCGCCGGAACAACCGAAGGCGTTTCAAGCCTGATGGACAACCTGAAGAATTCGTCGGGTGGAAAGGTGAGTTATGCGAAAGGATGCGACTTCTCGGGCAACGACGAATCTGGGTTTGCCGAAGCCCGGAAAATTGCAGGGCAAGCCGATGTCGTGGTGTTGGTCCTGGGAGAACCCAATGGGTGGACTGGTGAGGCAGCAAGTCGTACAAGTATTGATCTGCCTGATATACAGACCAAACTTCTTCAGGAGATCAGGAAAACCAATAAACCGGTGGTGATGGTGCTGATGAACGGACGTCCTTTAGCGCTCGAAAGGGAAACGCCGCTCGCGGATGCGATCCTCGAAACCTGGTATGCCGGAACTTCAGGAGGAAAAGCCATTGCCGATGTACTGACGGGAAAGTACAATCCTTCCGGAAAATTGCCGGTAACTTTCCCCCGTAACCTGGGACAGGTGCCCATCTTTTACAGCATGAAAAATACAGGCCGACCCTATGAAAAAGAGGGGCAGGAACAAAAATACCGTTCGCGCTACATCGACTCACCCAACGAACCGCTGTTCCCGTTTGGCTTTGGGCTGAGTTATACCAGGTTCGGTTACAGCAACCTGAAACTAAGCAGCGAAAACCTCTCGAAGGAGGGTAAATTGACAATATCTGTCGATCTTACCAACTCCGGGAATTATGACGGCGCAGAGGTTGTGCAGTTGTATGTCCAGGATTTGGTAGGCAGTGTGACCCGTCCATTGAAAGAGCTGAAAGGTTTTCAGAAGGTCCTCCTGAAAAAGGGGGAAACACGGAAAGTAGAGTTTACCCTGACCGAAAAAGAGCTGCGTTTCTATCGCCGCGACATGAGCTTCGGCAGCGAACCCGGCGATTTTAAGGTCTATGTGGGTGGGGATTCGAATGCGACAAACACAAAAGGGTTCAGGCTTACACAATAAAACTGCTGATATTTTGAAATATCTTTATCCATGTTCTTTCATTAGCAATCTTCCTGGTGTTACTTTGTTATAACTCTTAGTGAACCTTGGTGACCTTGGTGTCTTTGTGGCAGGAAAAGACTTATATAGTGGATTCAAAATTATTCCTCAATGAAAATACTGCACATGCTGTACGCACTATTAATTTTGCTTTCGATACCCGGAGGTATATTGTCGATCCATGCTCAACAGAAAACCTATTGCAATCCTGTTAACATCGATTACGGCTATACCCCCATCCCAAATTTTAGCGAAGAGGGTCGGCACAGGGCAACGGCCGATCCAGTCATCGTCAGGTACAAGGAAGACTATTACCTCTTTTCCACCAACCAGTGGGGATATTGGTATAGCAGCGACCTGTTGAACTGGAATTTCAACTCCAAAAAATTTTTACGTCCCTGGAATGCCGGATATGATGAGCTATGCGCTCCTGCTGTTGGAATTATTGGTGATACCATGCTGGTTTTCGGCTCTACCTACGAAAAAAACTTCACCTTGTGGATGAGCACCGATCCCAAAAGCAACAGATGGAAACCGCTGGTCGATTCGCTCGAAATCGGAGGTTGGGACCCGGCATTCTTCACCGATGAGGATGGAAAATTTTACATGTACAACGGAAGCAGCAACCGATATCCACTTTATGGCATCGAACTCAGCCGGAAAACCATGCAACCGGTCGGAACGCGCAAAGAGATGTATCTTCTCGAGCCATGGAGGTATGGATGGCAACGCTTTGGAGAACATTTTGACGACACTTTCCTGGATCCTTTTATTGAAGGTTCCTGGATGACCAAACACAATGGGAAATATTACCTGCAATACGGCGCTCCCGGAACGGAATTCAGCGGTTACGCCGACGGCGTGGTGGTAGGCAATTCACCGCTGGGCCCGTTTACACCGCAATCCATGCCCTTCAGTTACAAACCGGGAGGATTTGCCAACGGGGCCGGACATGGGTCCACTTTTCAGGATCGATGGGATAACTATTGGCATGTCTCCACCATTGCTATCTCGGTAAAGAATAATTTCGAGCGCCGTATTGGCATCTGGCCGGCCGGATTCGACAAAGACGGGGTCATCTATTGCAACCAGGCTTTCGGCGACTATCCAACCCTGCTTCCGGATAAAAGCGAAGATCATCTGCAGGGCCGGTTTACAGGCTGGATGCTTTTGAACTACATGAAACCGGTGACTGTTTCCTCCACTTTTGGCGCCTACAACCCCAACAACGCGGTAGATGAAAACATCAAAACCTATTGGAGTGCGGCATCCGGCAACAAAGATGAATGGATCCAAACTGATCTCGGAGCTGTTTCAACCGTCCGTGCCATTCAGATCAACTATGCCGATCAGGATGCCGATATTTTGGGAAAAGTGCCCGGATTGTACCACCAATACAAGATCCTGGGCTCCAAAGAGGGTACAAAATGGGTGGTTCTTGTAGACAAAAGCGACAATCTGAAAGATGTTCCGCACGACTACATAGAATTGAGTAACCCCGCCGAAATTCGATTCCTAAAACTGGTCAACCTCCATGTTCCTACCGGGAAATTTGCCATCAGCGGATTCAGGGTATTTGGGAATGGTCATGGAGAAAAACCGGGGAAAGTCAAAAATCTTGTGGTTTTGCGAACCCCAAAAGACAAGCGCAGCGCCTGGCTAAAGTGGTACACCAACGACAATGCCTATGCGTACAATGTTTACATGGGCACCGATCCTGATAAGCTTTACAACTGCATCATGGTGTATGGCGCCAACGAATATTGGCTTAAAACCATGGACAACGAAAAGTCCTACTATTTTGCCATTGAGGCCATCAATGAAAACGGGATCGGGGAACGGAGCGGGATTATTAAATCAGAATAGACCATCACGGAAGGGTTACTACCCGTAATCCGGTTGGAAAATAAAGAAAACAAGAGATTTTCACGACTTCATGGATATTCAGCCTGTGCACAATTATATTAATCCCAATTAAATAAAAAAGGTTACCCTTCATTTTGGAATATTTTTCATGTTATCAAACATACTGAAACTATACTGCTGTGTATGAATTTCTTTTAAGGTCCAGGGAGGGGGAATCGAAAAACTAAATTTGGCTTTGTGGAAAAATTGATGGAGCTTTGATAAGGCATAAAGCCACCTAGACCTTATTTTAAAATCAAAAATCCAAAATTTATGTGCAGTCCTAACATGAATAAATTCATTTAGAAGCCTCCCCGGGGAGCAAGTACTCGCGATAATTGTTCCCAGCCCGGGGAGGCTTAGCTTTGTTTCCAAAGCCGCCACGAAGCTACAAAATGGGAACCGCTTTTGCAATTGGCATTTGTAAAAGTAGGGCAAGGAGCCGAATAATTATATTTTTACTGTATTAGTTTATGAATAAGATATTTGGAAAGATAATTTTAATTTTTCTATTTCTACAGTTTTTTACTGGTTGCCAAAAAAAAGAAACTAGTGATTTCCCCTTTCCAGCCGAGAACAATTTTACATTAGAGCAGGCACAAGCCTGGTATGGAAGTGATAATTTTGGTATTCTCACACTAAAATCGGGCAGTATTAATTCAAATGCCATTGGTATTAAACCCGATTGGTGTAATTCAATCCAGAGCCAGAATACTCGTGAAGATCTATTTGAGGTTGGCTTGTGGATGACGGGAGGCTTTGGCTTTGCAGATGAAAAGTCTTACAAAGAATGGACCGATATGAAAGATCCCGTCTCCATTGGGTCCTTAACCAGGATGGTATTTTTAAAGAGCAAAGACGATGGGAAAATACTCAATTTTTTAATGACCATAGTCGGAGACAATAACTACCATCATGACAAAGCATCCCAATTAAGTAAAAATTCTTACCTATCCAAGGAGAAGAATTTTTCCGGTTATGTTTTTTACCATGATCTGAACGGGAATTTTGTAAATGGATGGAAATATGAAAAAGGATCAGTTGTTGCTAAAACGACAATGATAAAAGGGGGTAACATTCCAACTCAATTGAAGTTGGCGACAACATGCACTGAATCTACTATTTATGTTTGGATGACAATTTGTAAAGAGTGGTATCAAACAAGTAACACGTACGAAGGGGCTATTCTTCATACCGAATGTACAACCGATTATTTCCCTGTAACTGTGACAAGTTGTACTGGTGATGGCAATGGCGGTGGCAGTGGAACTACCGGAGGGGGATCTACCGGAGGTTATACACCTACGCCTACTCCACCTCCATCTGCTCCTGCTCCTGACACAAAATTGAGTAAAATAGAAAATGTTAATTCACTTGATCAAACTCAGAAGAATTTATTGGAAACTGCTTTAAATGAATTGATAAATCTGGGTTGTCTGGGTGCTGCATCTTATAATAATCTTGTTCAAACAGGAACTAAGATTAACTTTGCTGTTGGAGGAGGTGAAACCGCCTCTTATGACCCATCGATTAAAACATTGACCTTCTTTAATACCGCATCAATTACAAGTGGAAATTTACAAGAAGAACTTTTTCATGCGGCACAAGATGCCTACTACGCAGGAGGAACTAACCAATATAGAGATATCGGTTTTTCTAATGTAGAATTCGAGGCAAAATTGTACAGAGATATGGTTAATTTAGGATGTTGTACAATGTTTCAAAATGATATTGTACCACCTGAGATAAAAAAAGACTATTTTCTTATGGTTGATTCTTTTAAATCAAATGGGGCTACATCATTTACTCCTGAAACGTATAAATTGTGGGTTGATCGATTTAGAACATATAATCCTAGTACTCCATATACTAAACCTCAATCAGCTAATTTTACTAATACTACGTTATTAAATTCCATTCTGGGTGGATGTACACATTAATAATTAGGTTATGAAAACAAAAATATTCGTAAATTTTTTATTGCTATTCGTCGTATTATTATCTTATTCGCAATACAAAGAAAAGAATAATCTGAAATTAATTAGAGAAACGATTACATCTTCAGATTCTCCAGGTAAGTTGAAATATATAATGTACGAAGATGAAAATTGGAAAAGCAATTTCAAACCAAGACAACGTGATCTTGGATATGAACTAATTAGTTTGACTATTGACACCTCAAAGGCAAATTCGATCGTAAGAAAAGAAATTTCTAGTACAAACTTTATCCCTTTGAATAAAAAGAGATGGTTTATTACCACAAAACTCTCAAGTTATGGCAAAATAGTCTCAGTACAATTCACTTTTCAAGATGATTCTGGTGTAAATTCTGAAGAACTTGCAAGGATATCTGAAAGATTAAAAAATGAAATTGAATGGAAAGTGACATTTAACAAAAAAGTTTCTGAATTATTTTATTTGGAATTAATTTTCCCTGGACCGAAGTTTTAACATGTTTCTATTCTCCCTGTCATTATGCATAAGTACTGTTAAATTTATAATGATAGGTACCAAAAACATGACTTTAAAATTGAGATTGAACCCCTGAAAGATGCAATGTCTGTCAGGGGTTTTTCATTTCCCCTAAAATAAAGATGAATTCTTTTGGTGGTTTTTAGCAAAAAGAGCTATGTTATTTATAATAAACAACACAACTCTTTTTCACCAAGTTGCGCTATACCTCAGAGCATACGTTGCATACTCTGTTAAAGACCGTGTAATCAATCAGTTCAACATCCGTTGAAAGGAAACCCTCCTTCACCGGTTCGGTGCGCAACAGGTCTGTACTGAGGTATTTCTTGTTACTATCGGAAAAAACGGTAGCCACTACGGCATCTTTCCCCATCCTATTCTGAAGCTGCAAAGCGCCAAGGAAATTGGCGCCTGATGAAATCCCGACGGCCAGACCGATTTCTGACGCCAGTTTTTGCGCCATGATAATCGAATCGCCGTCATCAACGGCCACCACTTCATCCAGCTGACCCAAATCCAGCAAGGCCGGAATAAACTCGTCAGAAATACCCTGAATTCTATGCTGACTCACCTTGTAACCCGTTGATAATGTGGGCGAACTGGTAGGTCCAAGCGGGTGAATCTTTGTTTTCGCATTTTGTGATTTCAAATATTTGCCCACGCCCATCACCGTGCCACCCGTACCAACACCTGCGACAAAAGCATCAGGAGTCAACCCATTGGTTTGAAACTGACACCAGAGTTCGGTACCCGTAGATTTCTCGTGGGCTTCAGCGTTGAATGGGTTGGCAAATTGCCTGGGCAGGAAGATGTTTAGCTGAGAAGCCGCGATCTCTTCCGAGATATGGATACTTCCCAGAAAACCGCCCTGCTCACGGGAAACCGGTATGATCTCTGCCCCAAGGCTTTGGATGATGTCAATCCGCTCTTTGCTCAACCAGTCGGGCATTACAATTTTCACTTTGTGACCGAGGGTTCTGCCAATGGCGGCAAAGGAGATCCCGGTGTTGCCACTGGTAGCCTCAACAATGGTATCTCCCGGCTTGATCAAATCTGCCTCGTAGGATTTTTGCAATGTATAAAGCGCCATCCTGTCCTTGATGCTTCCGGTGATGTTGTACTGCTCCACTTTGGCATAGATGACCCGCTGCTCACCCTTGTATTTCAAGCGAATCACCAACAATGGAGAGTTGCCGATCAACCGCCACATGGCCTTGAAACGGGAAGAAAGCTCGGGATTTTTGATTTGGTCGTTCATTGCAGAATCACGTTAGTAATTTTAGTGGTCTCGATTCAAATTCTGATCTTGGCTGTTGAAATTCACCACAATAGGCACATAGTTCACAATAGGTTCTAATGTGTTCTATGTGCCTATTGTGGTGAAGATTGCGTTTTTTGTGATGGAATACCAGATGCTTTTTGTTCCGCTTAACTTTTGAAAATTGAGTCCATGAAAATGCATAATAATCTGCACTAAATGTATGAGTTTCCTCATCAAAATGGCTGAAGGGTAGTTCAGCGCACAAGCTATTCAAATTTACCTCTCGCAGTTTTTGCAAAATTTCAATTGCAAAGGCTTAACTTCATTAACTTCGCAAAAAAGCTGCATTTTGAACTATATCCCCCCCCAAATTAAGGAATTCCTGGATGAAAAGGTTGTCCAGTACAACCATCCCGGGTTTATTGAATCTGATCCCATCGCCATCCCGCATTGTTATGACCGGAAGGAGGACATTGAAATTTCGGGTTTTCTCGCCGCTTCCATTGCCTGGGGAAACAGGAAGATGATCGTACAGAATGGACACAAGCTGATGGATTTGATGGAAAATTCACCCTATGATTTTGTGATGAACCACCAGGCCTCCGATCTTGAACAACTCGCCGGCTTTGTCCACCGCACTTTTAACCACACCGACCTGGTATATTTCATCAAAGCGATGAATAACATCTACCTCAACAAAGGAGGACTTGAGGCTGTTTTTGCCGGATCAGTCACTGAAACCTCCACGCAGCCGGCAATTAGCAGGTTTAAAGAGCTGTTTTTCTCCCTGCCGTACCCGGAAAGGAGCACCAAGCATGTGTCGGATCCGGCGAATGGCTCAGCGGCCAAAAGAATCAATATGTTTCTGAGGTGGATGGTCCGGAACGATGGGTGCGGTGTGGATTTTGGCTTGTGGAAATCCATCTCCCCCAGCCAGCTCTCCTGTCCGCTTGACCTTCATTCGGGAAATGTTGCCCGCAAACTTGGATTGCTCACAAGAACCCAAAACGATGCGAAAGCCTTGGCAGAGCTGGATTTAAATTTACGTCAAATGGACAGGATGGATCCTGTTAAGTACGATTTTGCGTTGTTTGGGTTGGGGATATTCGAGAAATTTTGATTCTCAATAAGGAAATTGATCAATATAGTTCCCCGCAGGATAGTAGTTTGCCACGACAATGATCCCTCCATCCCTGCAGACCGAAACACCAACCCCAACCTCTTTGGTATTTTTCCAAATCATCTGGGTATAATGTCCGATTTCGTGCCAGTTGCCCTTCCCAAATTTTCCATATCTGTAAATCTTCTTCTCACTGTACCAGGAAATTGAAGCATCAATTGGATGATAATAGGTAGATGAACTTCCCCAAAAGAGATTCTCCCCGACAGGTTCCCCCTTGAGGCTTGGTTTTTTATGATGTTCCATCCTGCAACCATTTTGAGCCAGATGGTCGGCCCACTCCTGAGAATATGCGGCCAGCTCTTTACTCCAAACCAAACCCGGAGCACCAACTTCAGCCCTTACCTGGTTGTGATGGGCAAGAAATTCCTCAGCATCCTGCCTGCTCATTTTGCTTCCTGTTCCATTCCCTGATTGCCCAAAGGAGAATTGAACGGCCAACATGCTAAGAATTAGAAATATATTTTTCATCTCATCAGAATTATATCATATACTCATCAAATGTAATCTATTTACTGATCCATTGTGAGGTACCCAGCTGGAGTCGAGTTCTTCGCTGGATCGGATTCGTAATTAGGGGCGTTCGGAAGAAATTATTAACATTCTCAGTAATCGCAGAAATTGGAATGTTAGGTTTTTAAAACCTTATTTTTCTTGCCTTTAACCTTAATAGAAAAGGTTGTTCAAATAATGACCTTGCCGATTATTGCCTGCGCTGGTGCGGATTTGTAGCCACAAAAAAAGAAGATGCCGGTTAAAGCATCTTCCTTCCATGATCTGCTACCAGATCTCAACTTGTTTGAACGCTATTTTTTATCGTCTTCGGTAACCTCGACTTTCATTTCAACCTTTTTTTCATCGGCTGCCGGAGTATGCTTCTTGCGCACGATCGTGATCTTTTCAAGCCCTTTACCGATATCCTTCTTGTCGTAAGAAATGATATCCTTGTTGTCCGGATCCATCGCAAAAGGATCACTCCTGGTCATTCTAAAGCCATTTACGTGAAAAGGGGGCATAGGAGGTGGAGGAGGAGGTGGGGGCATCATCATGTCGCCATCTGAATCAAAGGTAGTGATGCCCTTGCCGTGGCCAATCATGACAATCTTCTTCTCACTTTTAACGCCATTTGAATCGGAATTGTTGTACATTACGCTGTAGGTGCGGTTACCACCGTTCGGACCCATGCCGCGCATAATGATTACATTAGGTTCCCCTTCCTTACCTTTTACAACTTCCAGCTTTTTAAGGAGGGAATCCACTTTCAACTGGATCAGTTTTTCATCAGCAAAATTAAAGGTAGTATCGATCTTCGTTACCTTCCCATTCTGGCTGAGCATTACCTTTACATGTTGCTCCTTCTTTTGGTCACTCTTGGTGACCGTGGCGGTCTTGGTAGTCTGCCCGAAAGAAAGGAGTGTTGTTGCCAGGAATAATCCTAAAAAAAATACGACTTTCATGTTAGCTCTTTTTTAAGTAAAAAATTAAATTTTTGACAATTCAATGTTAGTAGTTTTTATGCCCGCAAAGGGTTAAGGTCGGTTTAAAAAGTGTTAAGGTGAAGTTAAAGTTGAAAATGGGTTTAATTTATTGCCTAATTTTGGGTTATCAGTTGTGAATCAATTTCATCGCTCACATTTTGAAGCACTATAAATAAAAGGTTGAAGTGAACAAACGCGTCATCATCGGATTAGCCATCCTTATGGGAATCTCGCTGCTCGGAATCGTGGCGGTTCAATTCTATTGGTTTAACAATTCTGTTGCCATTCGGAACGAACTCTTCGACCGGTCGGTCAATGAGGCCATGAACAAAACGGTAAAGCGTATGGAAACCGGTCACGATCTGAAAGTTATCCGGGATTTTGCAGATAGTGATACAATCAACTGGAGCAAACAAATACCATTGCCTCCGCCGCCACCTCCGCCCCCACCCCAGGATCTGGAAAACATGGATTTTGTTGTTAGAAGGGATAGCGTGCATGGAACCATCAGCGTTACAACATCCAAAACACAGCATGCCAATCAATTGAGTTATGTTGTGGTCACAGGAAATAAAAAAGGGAAATTGGCCGGGAAGGGTAAGATTATTACAGAAAACCGGTATGGAAAACTTTTTGATTCAACTTTTAAAGTCGAGGTACCATCCATTGATCCAGCTATAGGGAAGAAGCTCAAGCAACTCAAACAACTCTCCAACCAGATCAGAATAGAGTACAGTGGTTGGGAGACAGGCCGGCATATCGACGAGGCGCAATTGAAGAAATTGCTCAAAGAGGAGCTGATTGACCGGGCCATTCCCATCGATTTCGAGATATCCGTGGTAGGAGGTGATTCTATTCCGGAACAGACGTCAACAGCCAATGCGAGCAAACGATGGTATAAAGTCAACCTCTTCCCTGACGATATTTTCAGAAAAAAGCTTGATTTTGCCGTCCATTTTCCCGGCAGGGACCTCTTCATCGGACGCAAAACCACCGTGCTTTTGGGTCTCTCGGTATCCTTTACGCTCATAATTTTCCTTACCTTCCTATTAAGCATCTATCTGATTATAAGGCAGAAAAGAATATCCGAGATGAAATCAGATTTCATCAACAACATGACCCATGAGTTCAAGACCCCCATTGCGACCATCTCGATAGCGGCCGATTCGATTGCCAACCAAAAGGTGATCGGCGAGGAGGAGAAGGTCCGGTTTTTCGCAGGGATGATCAAGAAGGAGAACCAGCGGATGAATGAGCAGGTTGAACGCATCCTGCAGATTGCCCGGCTTGACCGGAAAGAGTTTGAGTTCAACTTCCAGGCTACTGATGTACATCCATTGATCGAGGGTGCAATTGACGGTATCATTTTGCAGGTCGAGCAACGAGGAGGAAGGATTGAAACGCGGCTCGAGGCGGTCAATCCGGTTGTCACCACCGATCCCATCCATTTCACCAACCTGGTCTGCAATTTGCTCGACAATGCCAACAAATATTCACCTGAGGCACCTCAGATCACCGTTTCAACAACCAACTCATCCGACGGCATCCTGCTCGTTGTCGAAGATAAGGGAATGGGCATGACCAAGGCCGTACAGGCGAGAATTTTTGATAAATTTTACCGGCTTACCTCCGGCAACATTCACACCATCAAGGGATTCGGACTGGGACTAAGCTACATCAAAGCCATTCTGGATGCCAACAACGGGAGCATAAAGGTTCACAGCGAGCCCGGTAAGGGGAGCAAATTTGTGGTGTTTATCCCATTTCTAAACAACCGCCGATGAACCATCCCAAATCCATATTCTTTGTGGAGGACGATCTGAGTTTTGGGGCCGTTCTGAAATCTTACCTCGAAATCTGTAACTTCACCATCACTTGGCTTTCGGACGGGAAACATGCTTTAAGTTCCTTCCGTGAAGGCAAATATGATCTTTGTTTGCTCGATGTGATGCTTCCCAATGTGGACGGGTTCACCATCGGAAGGGAGATCCGGTCGATGGATGCACGCATCCCGATTATCTACCTGACAGCTAAATCCTTAAAGGAGGATGTTTTGGAGGGGTATAAACTGGGTGCGGACGATTACATTGTCAAACCTTTCGATGCGGATGTGCTGATTTACAAGATTGCCGTGCTGCTAAAACGGGCCGAGGGCGAACAAGGAAATAGCAACCATCTTTACACCATCGGTAAATACATCTTTGATTCGCGGTTGCGTGAAATCAGACTGGGCGAAACCAAACAGTTGCTCAGTCCGAAGGAGGCCGCGCTGCTTTTGTTACTCTGCGAACACCGCGACGAGCTGCTGCCGCGCGAGGTGGCCCTCAAGAGAATTTGGGGCGACGATGGTTATTTCACCACCCGCAGCATGGACGTCTTCATCACCAAATTGCGGAAGTTCTTCAAAGACGATCCATCAGTCGAGATCCGCAACATCCACGGTAGCGGGTTTATTATGACCTACAATAATTGATTTTTTCGGTGAAGTTCATGCTGAAAAAATTCACTTTTTATTATCCTCATTATTAGCGACTTATAACCATTATAAATATGATTTTTTAATAAACTGACGGGGTGACTCTGAGTCACCCCGTCAGTTTATTAAAAAACATCCCCTTTTTAAAGTAATTTTCCATC
>JAVHPO010000227.1:0-43541 GCA_036170635.1 Prolixibacteraceae bacterium
TTCAAAACCATTTTGGTTTAATAACTCCAAATATTCAGAATTAGTTCTTTCTAAACTGGCATATACCTCTGGTACTTTCCACATTGGACACTTTAATGCTTGCGCCATTGCTGGAAATGTGTTATGTGAGTGTATTATTGAGTCTCCGCCAATTGGTCTTGCAATTAAGTCTGCTGACACTCTTATTCTATTACTTTCCTGAATAAACTGCATAATTATTTCAGGTATTCGACTTACATATTGATAATGAGCCTGAGCCAAATTATATTCGTTAAATGGTTCATTATCCCTAGTATATTTTTTCGCATTATATATTGTGTAGCCTAAAAACTGAACAAAATGAACTGGAAATTTAGCCCTCTTTTCTTCTGATATCAATGAGTATATTGAAATGAATTCTCGCTGCCATAATTGTAAGGCATTTCCAATATTTCGAATTCCATATAAACTAAACATATCTGGTTGTGCAGGTATAAAGAAACCATCAACAGTTGAAATAATTACCTTATTTAATACGCCTAAACTTGGGGATGTATCAATCAGGACATATTCATAATTATGCAATTCTGCATAACGCTGGCATATGTTTCTAATATTTGTTACAGTTCTTATTGATAAATTATCACCTTGATAAACTCCGCTCCATCTTTCTGCAATTTTGTTTTCATATTTATGTAACGAAAGTCTTCCTGGTAAAAGGTCGATATTGTTTCCAATAGTATATGGTGGTGGCAAATTTGCAGGTTCACTTATTCCATCTTCAGTCGGTTTAAGGATAAAGTGTATACTTCTTGGAGTATTTATAATATCAGGATTCTGAGCAAAAGCATGTTCATAATCGTCAATAAAACTATCTTCTTCCTCCCATATTTGATGTAAGTTCTTTCTTGATTTCTTGCTCATTAGATTTCTTGATTAAATCATGAAAACTAAGCATAAATTTACTATAATCACTAAAGTCAATATCATCAGAGAATGCAGCTATCATTTGCAGAAAAACAGCAATATCCCATAATCTATTTATTTGTTGCTCGAGATTCTGCATCTTTTTAAAATTGGCTGTAATATTGTTTATAGGTCTGACGACATCAGTCCAAGCCATCGAAATTTGGGGTGTCCAGGTCTGACAGAGGTCAGATTTAGTTTTCTAAAAGTAATGATCTTTCCTCTATTATGAGACAAATGGGCAGTAAATTAATTGCAAACCCTATTCGCCTGCATGTTTGTAGTTTTCAGTTATTGTGACGGAACCAGTTTGTTGTACATTTCAACAACCGGTTTAATATAAAATTCAATAATTAAGACGCTTTGTTGAGATTTTTCCGCTTGCGTTAACGAACAAAAAATGGGAAACCACCCCTTTTTTCTGTTTCAACCTTTACAATTTCCTTAACCGGTAGGGTCATGATTTGTAAAACCTTATTTTTGAAAGCAACCTTAGTAGAAAAACGATCTCACCACCAGACCTAAACCTTATTACCTTATTTCTAAAACCATAACTGCAACATCCATGGGTTAATTCAAAATGCAGCCATATAATAAGGTAATAAGGTTAATTCAATCAACTATCTCTTTCTACTAAGGTCAAAAACAGAAAAAATAAGATTTTCAAATCCAAACATTCCAATTTCTGAGATAGTCAATAATTTCTTCCGAACGCCCCTAATTACAAATCCATTGTTTGCGGGGTGCGGAATTGCAGATCCGCACCAGAGTAAAGGCAAGTCAACGGGTGACTTGGAGTCACCCGCTGACTATCATGTCCAACTGTGCAACCCTTTGTTGATTCTTTTCTGAAATTTGAGGGTAACCTCTCCTGCCATTTCAGTATTAATGTATTGAAAACGGTCTTCAAACTCTTTTTGACCAGACTGTTCCTTAACCTAAATAGCAATATTGTACCTGCAGCGGTTTATCTCTTTAAGTTCTCAACCATTTATTATTAACCCCTTAAACTATCTTAAATGGAATTGACAATGCCATCCTGTTACGCGTAGGGAAATCATCAAAAATGTGGAGATTTTACCTACAAAATGATCAGCAATTCATCCACAATCAATTTTGATCTATGGTTTTACTGTAATGTAAACAATTTAAAATTTTTACTATGGCTAATTTTACAGAAAAAGGTCATGCTAAGAATGTAGCAAACCTTGGTACCCTAATTACATTCACTACCGGATTTGGAACCGGTTACAATCCTTCCAAAAATTCCATCTCCCTGGCCGCTCTCAACACCCTTAAAGAGGAGGCAAAGAAAAACCTAACGGAGGTCAACACCCATTACACCAACTGGATTGTAGCCGCGGAAGCGCAACAATCCATGTTTGCAAAGCTAAACGGACACCTGACCCGAATCGTCAATGCAGTCGAAAACTGCGAAGTCCCTCCCGCTGTAATCGCCAATGCAAAGGCCCTCAACAAGAAGCTGCAGGGAACCAACTCGCACAAAGCCCAGGAAGTTGTTGTTCCTGTGGGAGAGGCCGCTCCAGAGGTGGCTACCAAGAGCTATTCAACCTCCCGCCAAAGTCAGGACAGCCGTCTGGAGAATCTGGAAAAACTGGTTCAGTTGCTCTCTGAACAACCGGGATATGCACCCAACGAACCGGATCTTCAGGTTTCCGCACTGCAAAGCCTCCTGGCCGATTTCAAAACCAAAAACGAGGCGGTCAAGAATGCACAGATGCTACTCAGCAATGCCCGAATCAGCCGCAACAAAACCTTCTATAACACCGAATCCGGTCTCGTCAAAGTGGCAGCGGATGTCAAGAAGTACGTCAAATCAGTTTACGGCGCCATCGCTCCCGAATTTAAACAGGTCAGCGGTTTGTCTTTTACCCGTCTCAGGCATTAACTTAAATCAAAATCCCGGTAGGCTCCCAAGATCTACCGGATTTAAAATCAACAGCAGCTGGTGCGGAGTACAAACCCGCACCAGTTAAATATAAAAACACAATCCGCGATTTCTGTCTCTCCCCCTCCCACTCTATTTATCCGACATCCCTTCGCAATGATACAACATGAATGCAGGGACATACTATTTGGTTGTGTATTCATGCTTTAGCCTGGTACAGATTTACTATTCGCTGTTACGGACACAATTTTCGGTGACACGGAAATAATAATTGGTGGTATGGCCATACTTTTCGATGGTATGGATGTACTATTCGGTGATGGAAATATACAAATCACTGGTACAGTTATTCTTTTGGGTGCTACGGATACATCCTTAGATGATATTTCAAACATGAGATGAAGTTGGAGACTGTTGAAATTTATTAGCAGAATTATTGAACCCACTCCGGGGTTCCTGATGTTAGTCTATCATTAGCCCCCGGTTTTACCGGGGGTTATTCATATTCAAGTCCTTCGGACTTTTCGATTCAAAAAACCCTGAAAAGGGTTTAATGTGAATAACCGTGGGTGGAACCCACGGAAAATGAAACAATTGAATCGGCAACCCCAAAAGGGTTGAACAGTTTATTTCAGTTAGACTAAAATTAAACAGTTTCTAAACAGCCTCTTGTAATTTATCCAAAATCAACAATCATATATCTATTATTGAAAGTCTATTTCTGGGGCTCTCTATACCTTTATTACACTCAATTACTCACGAACCTGAATTTTTATGAGAAGGGCATTTCTATGTCCATTCGGTCAAATGTCGATGAGTGATATAAATGACAACTAAAACCAAATATGAGCAAAAAAAAGAGAAGCCAACAGTAGGTCTGATTAACCAGAGACAGATCATTATCGGGAAAAAATGCCGATGATAACTTATTTCTTAATTAATTAAAACTAAATCAATGAAAAAAAACAAGTTAGTACGGGTTGCAATCATTATGCTACCTATGTTGCTTTTGTCGTTTTGGACCTATGCCCAGTCCATTCGGGTAAAGGGCACGGTAACCGACGAAGGCAGAGCCCCGATGGCGGGAGTAAATGTAATCATCAAGGGAACTACGATTGGTATTGTTACTGATGCCAATGGAAGGTATCAGATTGATACCGATTCTAAATCAACACTATCTTTCTCATTTATCGGGTATACGGCCCAGGACATCCCTGTAACTAACCGAAAGGAGATCAACATCAAACTCCTCCCGGACAATTTACAGGTGGATGAAGTAGTGGTTGTAGGATATGGTACGCAACGGAAAGAGGCTGTGACAGGTTCTGTCGCTTCAATGAAAGGGGATGTGATACGCGAAGTGCCATCGGCTAATATTACGCAAGCAATGCAGGGACGTGTTGCGGGGGTCGATATGCAACAAACCGATTCCAAGCCGGGTTCAACATTGCAGATCCGTATTCGTGGTACCCGTTCGCTGACTGCCAGTAATGACCCGCTGGTGGTGCTTGACGGTATCCCCTTTGCCGGGTCTATCAGTGACCTCAGCTCTGACGACATCAAGAGTATTGACATCCTGAAGGATGCCTCGGCTACTGCCATTTACGGTTCGCGTGGCGCCAATGGTGTTATCCTGATAACATCCAACAAAGGGACAAAAGGCGATAATGCACATATTACCTACAATACGTATTATGGTGTAAAAAATGCTATTAAATACCCCATGATGAACGGAACCGATTTTGTTGCACTCCGTAAAGCAGCCAATATTTATTCAACAAACGGAACGGATGAAGACAATTTGGTAAATACAGATTGGCAATCAATGTTTTACAGAACCGGAATTCAGACAAACCATGACATAAGCATTACCGGAGGTACTCAAAAGGGTAGCTACAGGTTCGGTGCGGGTTACTTTTCAGATCAGGCCGTAATTCCTGGCTCGGACTACATCCGTTATTCTCTCCGCGGTTCTGTTGACCAGGAAATTGGGAAATATATACATGTTGGCGTCACCACAAACAATAACTATAGCCATACTGATGGCGCCGGTTTAGGGATGTATGGTGTGTTAAGTATGTCGCCAATTGCTAATCCATTTAATGCTGATGGCTCCTTGAAAACAACTGTTCAGATGCCGCTGGATAAACAATGGATTTATACAAAAAGTGTTATTGAAGGTTTGGGAGATAAATGGAAAGATCAAACCAAGGCATTTTCTTCCTATAACTCTTTTTATGGTGAATTAAAAATTCCAGGCGTTGAGGGCTTAAAGTATCGCATTAACTTAGGGTTGGACTTCCGTATGAGTAACAGTGGCAACTACACAGGCATAGGAGTCTTCAGTTCTACACCTGATAACCCTTCAACAGCCAGTATCAGCAATTCACTTTCAACCCACTGGGCTGTTGAACATTTACTGAGCTACGACCGTACCTTTGCCCAGAAGCATAAGGTGAACGTAGTAGCAATGTATTCTTCCGAGGAAAGCAAGTACAACAGTTCAAATGTTGCTGCAAAAAATATTCCTGCCGACGCTTTCCAGTTCTATAATCTGGGACAAGCTGCTGCTGCCGATATTACGGTTAACCCTAATTATCAGGGATATACAGTAAGTGGTTTAATGTCATATATGGGACGTGTCATGTATTCTTACGATGACCGCTATATGCTTAGCGCTACCTTCCGTGCGGATGCCTCCTCGAGGCTTGCACCCGGACATAAGTGGCATAACTATCCTGCAGTTTCTGTTGGGTGGAATATCATGAAAGAATCGTTTATGAATAGTATCACAGTAATCGACGCGTTGAAATTGCGTGCCGGTTACGGACAAACTTCAAATCAGTCAGTTTCTCCATACTCTACGCTTGGACTTTTAAGAACCTCGCCATACAATTTTGGCACTACTTATGCCACAGGTTACTATGTATCCACGCTGCCAAATCCTGGTTTAGGATGGGAATACTCCATCACAAAGAATCTTGGATTAGATTTTTCTCTTCTGAAAAATCGCCTGAGCGGTACCGCAGAGTACTATATCACAGATACCAAAGATCTTCTCATGAGTGTTAGTCTACCCCCCACATCAGGAGTAGGCAGCTATACTGCCAATGTTGGTTCAACACAAAACAAAGGCTTTGAGTTTTCGTTAAACGGCACGATTTTGGACAACTATAACGGTTGGACATGGGAAGCCGGCGTCAATTTGTATACTAACAAAAACAAGGTGGTAGCCCTTGCTTCCGGACAATTGCAAGACCTGGGGAACTCATGGTTTGTAGGTCAATCACTCAATAATGTTTACGATTACAAGAAAATTGGACTTTGGAACACAACTGATGCAGATTACCAATATCTGCAAACATTGGAGCCGGGTGGAAAGGCAGGTATGATTAAGGTACTATATACAGGTACTTATGACGCTGCTGGTAAGCCAACAAGAGCAATTTCTGCTGCCGACAGGCAAGTGATGAATCTTGATCCTGATTTCCAGGGTGGGTTCAACACTCGTGTAGCCTACAAAGGATTTGACCTGAACATTGTTGGTGGCTTTCAATCCGGTGGCGTCCTCATCAGTACTCTCTACGGTTCGGGTGGCTACCTCAACTTGCTGACAGGACGAAGGGGAAATATACAGGTTGACTATTGGACAGCTACCAATACAGGTGCCAAGTATCCAAATCCAGCAGGTCCTTTAAGCGGAGATAATCCAAAGTATGCACAGGGTCTGAGTTACTTCAATGGAACTTTTGCTAAAATACGTACCCTTACACTTGGGTATGAAGTCAAACAAAAATGGATTAAAAAAACAGGCCTCTCAAAATTTCGGATTTATGGCACTGTAACGAACCCATTGACATTGTTCTCAGCTTACCACAATCAATCAGGTATGGATCCTGAAACCAACTCATACGGTGATGGAAATGCTGCCGTAACTAATTTCAACCATCGTATATTGACTGTAGGTTTTAATACGCCTACAACTCATAACTACTTGATTGGTCTTAATATGTCATTTTAAAAAATAGTTAAAAAACATAATCATGAGACGAATAAATATAAAAACTATTATAGGGACAGTAACGATGACGTTGTTCCTGATGGCGTGCTCCAACAACATTCTCGATGAACAGCCACGCAGTATTTTTACACCTGAATATTTTAAAACACAAGCAGGTGTTATGGGAGGGCTAACTTCGCTGTACGCCAACCTTCGCAACATGTACGGACAAGCTTATTACTATAATTCGCTGGAAACCGGTACCGATGAAGCAACCTACGCTCAAAGTGCTGATGGAAACTTTAAGGATGCAGACCTTTCGGGTGTGGGGACAGTTTCTTCAACAACTATGAGGAGCGATGTATTGTGGAATACGGTATTCCCTAACATCAATACCGCCAGCGGTATCATTGAAAATGCTCTCGCAGTAAATGTTGCGAAGATAGGAACAAAGGATACCATTGCGGGTTCGCTGATTGCCGAAGCTCAATTCTTCCGTGCGTTCGACTACTTTTTGCTTGTTCAAACGTTCGGTGGTGTACCGTTGGATTTAGGTGCAGGGGAACTGAAATTTAACACGGCTCCCATCAGAACTTCAACACGTGTTACAGTGCCGCAGGTTTATACGAAAGCCATATTCCCCGACATGTTGACAGCCATAGCCAAGTTACCGGCAACCGGACGTCTGACCGGATGCTTAACCAAAACGGCTGCCCGCTTACATTTGGCAAAGGCTTACCTGACCTACGGATGGTGGCTTCAAAACCCCAACAATATTGCCACTTATCCGGCTTCCGACCGAACTGATCCTAATGGAAAAACTGCCGCACAGTATTTTCAGATGGCATACGATATGGCTACAACTGCCATCGCCAATCCGGGACCTTTTGGGTTACAGGCAACATATTATGATGTTAATCTGGGATCGAACGACCGTAACAATGAAATACTACTGTACGCCGACCATACCCAGGCAAGCGAGTATTATAATGTAAGTAGTCTTACCTATGGTGGCGGTGGTGCTCCGGATAACTTTGCCGGTTGGATGATGACCTGGAATTATACAAACATAAGAAGTTCGGGTGTCAGTTCTGTTCAACGTGAAGCAGAACAACACCTGGGACGTCCGTGGACCCGTATGGCTCCTCCTATTGGCGTATTTACAAACACCTTTGCCGACAAAACGAATGATTCACGCTACGATGGCACCTTTACGACTGTTTACCGTGCCAACTGGCCTAAAGGTGGCCTCACTCAAGCTTCCTTGGTTAATGCAAACGGTATGCCGATTGTTCCGGGAGATGCTGTATTGTCTTTTCTGGACAATGATAATCCGGCTATTGTTTATCCTAATACAGGTACTGCAGGTATTAGTAATATCGGTGCTGGCATTTTACCTGGAAGAGCCGATTATGTGATTGGGCCGAGCGGCATAAGCCGGTTAGCGTATCCGGGAATTTGGAAGCTTGGACCTTATCGCACCGACAATGGCACCGGATTGGGACAACCGAACGCTGCCAGTACCCGTCCATTCCCTATTGCAAAATTTTCTGAGCTATTCTTTATTGCTGCCGAAGCCGCTGTGAAGGGGGCAACAACATCAGCAGTAGCCGGAACATATACAAATGATGGAACGGCCAAAGGATTGATTAACGTTATTCGTGCCCGTGCCGGGAAATGGCGCTGGGACAACAATGGAAACACCGCCAAAGTGCAAAACAATAGTGCAGCCATGACTGCCGCCACGCCGGCAACTATTGATATTAACTATATTTTGGCTGAACGTTCGCGTGAATATTATGGCGAAGGTTATCGCTGGTTCGATTTGGTACGTACGCAAACATGGGCAGCAATTGCCGGCACATATAAAATTTGCGGAACCGCGAATGGAGATCATACGGCAGTAACAGTAACCCGGACAATTTCGAATAATTATTATTTGCGCCCTATTCCGCAAGGTCAGCTTGATGGAATGGATGCCAGCACTGCTGATAAAGCTACTTATCAAAACCCTGGTTATTAATTTTTCGGATGGTTTTTTAATTATTTGCTGAAAACAATGTAGTTCATTTAACAGAAGTTTAGTAGTGCAAAAATCAGAGAGGGACATCGTCCGATTACCAATCGTTCGGGTCCCTTTCTTAATTCCGACTATAACGCATAAATTGCAATCCCATAAAATTGAAACAAAATGGTTAGCCCACCCAAAATATTCTTTAAAGCTGCCCGATTTAAGGTTTTCATCAAGTCGTTGTTTGTATTGTTAATGATTACCACAATTGTATTTGACGCCAATAAATTATTAGCAAACGAATTGGGTCGAAAGCTTGGATCCCAGTTATCCACAACTCCTGACAAAGGATCATTTTCACTCATATCAAACGGTAAACCTGCGGCACTAACTTACGCTTCCAACGATTTCGCGGGAGTTGCAAAGGCGATGAATTACCTCAAGTCAGACCTGAAAACGGTTTCGGGAAACGAACCGCAACTTGCTGTTGATCAGTTTCCTGTTGGATCACAAGTGGTTATTGCCGGAACACTTGGGCATAGCACGTTAATTGATCAGCTTGTCAGTGAAAAGAAAATTGATTTAAGCCTGCTTAACGGGAAAAGGGAGCAATTCATCCTTCAAGTGGTTGAAAATCCTTTTCCGGGAATAGAAAGGGCATTGATCATCGCGGGAAGCGACAAGCGGGGGACCATTTTCGGGATTTTTGAACTATCGAAACAAATGGGTGTTTCGCCCTGGTATTGGTGGGCCGATGTTCCTGTCGAAACCCAATCAAATGTTTATGTGAAGGCGCAACGATTTACACTGGGAGAACCGGCAGTAAAATACCGTGGCATTTTCCTGAACGATGAAGAACCTGCACTGGGGCGTTGGGCAGTTGAAAAATTCGGAGGATTTAACAGCCAGTTTTACGAAAAACTGTTTGAACTGGTCCTGCGGATGAAATCGAATTTTGTGTGGCCGGCCATGTGGTGGGGAGCTTTCAATAGCAATGATCCAAAAAACACCCAATTGGCTGATGACATGGGAATTGTGATGGGAACATCCCACCACGAACCGATGAACCGCGCCCATGCCGAATGGAAACCGTTTGGCGGCAAAGAATGGAATTATGAGAAAAACCCGGAACAATTGCGCAAGTTCTGGACTGAGGGCATTGAACGCACCAAAAACGTTGAAACCATTGTGACCCTTGCCATGCGGGGCGATGGCGATATGGCGATGTCGGCAAGTACCAATATAGCGTTGCTTCAACGAATTGTTGAAGACCAGCGCAAAATTATTGCCGACGTTACAAAAAAGTCAATAACTGAAACACCACAGGTATGGGCGCTATACAAAGAAGTACAGGATTACTATGACAACGGAATGCGCGTTCCGGACGACATCACCTTACTGCTTTGTGACGACAACTGGGGAAACATCCGTAAACTGCCAAAACCCGGTGAAGCAAAGCGCGCCGGTGGATATGGAATTTACTACCATTTTGATTATGTGGGCGATCCTCGTAACTACAAGTGGCTCAATACAACTCAGATACAACGCACCTGGGAGCAGATGAACATGGCCTACCGACATGGCGTCGACCGTATTTGGGTGGTAAATGTAGGTGACCTGAAACCCATGGAGTTTCCAATTGAATTCTTCCTGGATTTTGCATGGAATCCCGATCAATGGACTGCCGACAAACTGCCTGAGTATTCCCGTAAATGGGCAGAAAATCAGTTTGGTTCAAAATATTCGACCGAAATTGCTTCGTTGATTGATGATTATACCCGTTTCAATAGTCGCCGAAAGCCCGAATTGATGGAGCCAACCACTTACAGCCTTATGAATTATAAAGAAGCCGATCGTGTCGTAAATGAATACAATGAATTGGCCAAAAAAGCACAGTCACTCTACGAATTAATGCCGGATAACTACAAAGATGCTTTCTTCGAATTGGTTTTACACCCAATTGCGGCCTGTGCCAATCTGAATGAGATGTATGTTACTGTTGGCAAAAACAGGTTATATGCGGTGCAAGGCAGATCGGCCACCAATGAATTGTCGCAGGAGGCCAGAAAATTATACAGAAACGATTCAATTATTTCCGATCAGTACAATCATAAGATCGCCAATGGAAAGTGGAACCACATGATGGATCAAACCCACATCGGCTATACCTACTGGCAACAACCCAACAAAAATTCGATGCCAAAAGTAGAAACCATTACCATGAAAGATGGAGCTGAAATGGGTGTTGCCATTGAAGGATCAGACAAGTGGTGGCCTGAAAGTACTGAAAAAGCAATGCTTCCGCAGCTAGACCCAATTCAGGATCAGCGTTTTTATATCGATGTGTTCAACCGTGGCTCGCAACCGTTCGAAGTCGTAATCAAATCCGCATCGAAACTGGTAAAAGTATCAACAACAAATGTAAAGATTGACAAAGAGTTGCGCATTTGGGTGGAGGCCGACTGGAAGAAAATGCCAAAAACTGTTACTGAAGTCCCAATCACCATTACCGGGGCAGGGAAAGCGGTTGAGGTGGTTGCCGTCCTTAATCCTTTGACAAATATCAACCGCAAAGAACATGGTTTTGCCGAAAGTAACGGCTATGTGGCCATTGAAGCAGAACATTTTTCGAACCTGGTTAACAAGGGCGATGCCACTTGGCAGAGGGTTCACGGCATTGGGAGAACCTTGTCGGCCATGATGCCTGTTCCGGTGAATTCGCCATCTTTGGTATTGGATCAAAGCTCGCCGCGGCTCGAATACGATGTTCTTTTTAATACTTCCGGAGAAGTGACCATTTCAACAATGATTTCACCCACCTTGAATATCTACAACAACGAGGGACTCTGTTTTGCCGTTTCGATCGATGATGAACAGCCTCAAATTGTGAATATTCACAAAGGGAAAACAAATCAGGATTGGCAGGAATCGGTTCGACGCAACATAGTGGAAATGAAAACGAAGCATACCATTGGGAAAGCGGGAAAACACACCATCAAAATCTGGATGATCGATCCGGGAGTTGTCCTTCAGCGCATCCTTATCGACTGCGGCGGACTAAAGCCTTCATACTTAGGCCCATTGGAGTCGAAAAAAATATAAACCAATAAAAAAGATTAAAATGAAAAGCATTGTATTGAAAGGAATTTACCTCCTTGCCATTATTTTGATGGCAATGACAATTACTACGGCAAAGACCCAAACGAAACAGAAACCAAGATATTTGGTGAAAGACTTATACATAGCAGATCCTTCCGCCCATGTCTTCAATGGGAAAATCTACGTTTACCCATCTCATGATATTGATGCAGGAATTCCTGAGAATGATAACGGTGATCATTTCGATATGCGCGATTACCACATCTTTTCAATGGATAAAGTTGGAGGCCAGGTGACTGATCATGGCATAGCGCTTGATAAAAAGGACATTCCCTGGGCTGGCCGTCAGTTATGGGCGCCCGATGCTGCCTATAAAAATGGCAAATATTACCTCTATTTTCCGGCAAAAGACAAGACCGATATTTTCAGGATTGGCGTTGCTGTAAGCGATAAACCTGAAGGTCCATTTAAACCGGAGACCAACCCAATCATCGGAAGTTTCAGTATCGACCCGGCAGTTTTCACCGATACCGATGGGAAAAGCTATATGTATTTTGGAGGTATCTGGGGAGGACAGTTGCAGCGTTACCGCAATGGAAAAGCGGTTGAATGCGGGGCTCAACCAGATGTTGATCAACCAGCCCTTAGTCCTCAGGTTGCCATGATGAGCAAAGATATGCTACAGTTTGGTGAAAGCGCCAAAAGTATTGAGATTCTTGGGGCGGATGGCAAACCGTTCAAATCAGGCGATAATGACAGACGTTTTTTTGAGGCTTCATGGATGCACAAATACAATGGCAAATATTATTTCTCCTATTCAACCGGCGATACGCACAAGTTGTGTTACGCTACCGGAAATAATCCTTACGGACCGTTTACCTATCAGGGAGTTATCCTGACACCGGTTGTTGGTTGGACCTCTCATCATTCCATCGTTGAATTTAAAGGGAAATGGTACCTGTTCTACCACGACAGCAACCTTTCAGGAGGGAAAACATGGCTGCGCAGTGTAAAAGTTGCTGAGCTGAATTACAATGCCAATGGTACAATAAAGACACTTGAGGGAATGGACTAATTATTTAAGCCACCATAATAATGCAACAGACGACAATAGCTGCAAAGAAAAAGCTTTCAGAAAGTTCAAATCACATTGCCACATTCCTTTGTGCGTTTCTTTTACTCATTTCATTATCCTCTTTTGGCCAGATAAAACTTCCCCGACTTATTCAGGATGGGATGATCCTCCAGCGCGAAGCTCCTGTAAAAATCTGGGGCTGGGCAGCGGTTGGAGAAAAGGTGGTGATTCAATTCAACGGCCAATCGTTTAATGCCGTAACCGGGAATGATGGAAAGTGGCAAATTGTACTTCCGGCGCAAAAAGCCGGCGGTCCATTCACCATTGAAATCATCGCAAGTAATCGCATTTCACTGAAAGATATCTTGTTTGGCGATGTGTGGCTCTGCTCAGGACAGTCGAACATGGAATACCCCATGAACCGCCTTACCGACAAGTATGCCGATGTCGTTGCGAAGTGCGAAAACAATTACATCCGTCAATTTAAAGTTCCGCAGACATATAATTTTAATTCACCGCAAGACGATTATCCATCAGGAAGTTGGGTTGCTGTAACACCAAAAACCATTCTTGATTATTCGGCAGTGGCCTACTTTTTTGCCCGCGAATTAAACAAGAAGTACCACGTACCGGTCGGAATTATCAATGCCAGTGTGGGCGGTTCGCCAGCCGAAGCGTGGATGAGCGCTGAAGCGTTAAGGGAATTTCCCAACTATCTGGCCGAAGCCGAAAAGTTTAAAAATCAGTCGTACATCGGTCAAATCCAATCCGGCGATCGCAAAGCAAGCAACAACTGGTACGCAGAGTTAAACCAGACAGATAAAGGATTGCAATCACGGCCGACATGGAAGGATCCGGCTTTCGATGCATCTTCCTGGCCAACCATGCCTGTTCCCTCTTTTTGGGCCGATCATGGTTTGGGCGAAGTCAACGGTGTGGTTTGGTTTCGAAAGGAAATTGATGTGCCAGCTTCGATGATTGGGAAACCTGCCCGTTTGTTTATGGGGCGTATCATCGATGCCGATTCAGTCTTCATTAACGGAAAACTTGTTGGGACTACAGGATATCAATATCCTCAACGAAATTACCGTGTACCCGCAGGTGTGCTTCAGGCAGGGAGAAACACTGTAATAGTAAGAGTGATCAACAATTCCGGCAGAGGAGGTTTCGTCAAAGAAAAACCATACCAGCTTTTTAATGAGACTGACACAATAAAGTTAACCGGGAACTGGCAGTATCAATTGGGATGTACCATGAATCCTGCTCCCGGACAAACATTTGTGAATTGGAAACCTACTGGATTGTACAACGGTATGTTGGCTCCGGCAAACAATTATGCCATCAGGGGTGCTGCCTGGTACCAGGGTGAATCGAATGCCGAACGGTATCAGGAATATCAAAAACTACTGACAGCACTTATCAGCGATTGGCGGTTGAAGCATACTCAGGAAAATTTTCCATTCATCCTTGCCCAGCTTCCCAACTTCATGAATGCAAAGGATCAGCCGTCGGAAAGCAGTTGGGCTTCATTCAGAAATTCACAGTTAAAAATCGCACAAACAGTTATAAACACTGCCCTCACCGTCAATATTGATCTGGGTGAGTGGAATGATGTCCATCCGCAAAACAAAGAAGATGTAGGGAAAAGATTGGTGCTTGCTGCAGAGAAATTAGCTTATAATGACAAAAATGTGGTGGCTTCAGGACCAAAATATAAGTCGATGAGAATTAAAGGCAATAAAATTGAACTTACCTTTACTGATTGTGGAAGCGGTTTAATTGCAAAAGATGGTAAAGCATTAAAACAGTTTGCCATCGCCGGAGTTGACAAAAAGTTCATGTGGGCACAAGCCAAAATTACAGGTAAAAAAGTAATTGTTTGGAACGAAGCAATTTTGAATCCTGTAGCTGTGCGCTATGCCTGGGCAGATAATCCGGCAGGAGCCAATTTGTACAATGCAGAAGGGTTACCTGCTTCACCGTTTGGAACTAATGAGTAATATTTTAATACTACAAAATATGAAGGGCCTAAAGTTACTCCCATACATTTCGTTTACTGTAATGATCCTGGTGATCAGCCTGTCGGCATTTTCATCCGACAAAGGGAAAGGGATGAAAGACCTCTTTCAGGGCATGTTTTACATCGGAACAGCCATGAATACCGGGCAAATAGCAGGGAGGGATACCGCCTCTATCCGGATTATCAACCAACATTTCAATTCCATTACGGCAGAAAACTGCATGAAATGCGGGCCGATTGAACCTGAAGAGGGAAAGTTTAACTTCAAACTCCCTGACCAGTTTGTTGAATTCGGAATACAGAATCAAATGTTCATTGTCGGCCATTGCCTGGTGTGGCATTCCCAGGCCCCCAAATGGTTTTTTATGGATGAAAATGGCAACGATGTTTCGCGTGAGGTGCTCATCAGCCGAATGAAAAACCACATTCATAGTGTTGTTGGTCGATATAAAGGCAAGGTAAAAGGCTGGGATGTGGTGAATGAAGCCATTCTGGACGATGGTTCATGGCGCCAGAGCAAGCTTTACACCATCATTGGCCCGGATTTTGTAAAGCTGGCTTTTCAGTTCGCACATGAGGCAGATCCGGATGCTGAACTGTACTACAACGACTATTCGATGGCGCTTCCCGGTAGGCGCGAAGGTGTCGTAAAAATGATTAAAGAATTGCAGAAAGAGGGAATCCGGATCAATGGAATCGGGATGCAGGGCCATTGCAGCCTTGATTTCCCGAAGATCGAAGAATTCGAAAAAAGCATATTGGCTTTTGCCAGTCTGGGTGTCAAGGTGATGGTTACCGAAATGGATATTTCAGCCCTGCCAAATCCAAAGGATAGCAGGGGTGCCGATGTTGATTCGCGGGTCGAATACAAGAATGAGCTGAATCCTTATACCAATGGGTTGCCGGAAGAAGTTGAAAAAGCTCATGCCAAACGTTACAAGGAATTCTTTGATTTGTTCCTGAAACATCAGGACAAAATCAGCCGTGTAACCATATGGGGAGTGCAGGACGGTCAATCGTGGAAAAACAATTTCCCGGTTCCCGGACGGACTGACTATCCGCTTCTTTTCGACCGCAACTATCAACCCAAAAGTTTTGTATCAAGTTTGCTTGATGGTGAAAAAGCGGGCAAAACCCAAAAGTGACCAGTAAAAAAACAGATGAAATACCCATGAGTGAATATACACACCAACCGAAAATGAATATCTGGGTATTCCATGTGGCCGTTAAAAATCAAATTATATACACATGAACCAAAGATGAAAATTCCCATCCTTTTCTTGTTCCTGCTTATCGCGATATATTCAAATGCACAGCAAATGCAAAGCGCTAACGGAAATGGGACTTGCGCCAATCCAATCATTCACGCCGACGTGCCTGATATGTCGATGCTGCGCGTGGGCGACACCTATTACATGAGCAGTACCACCATGCATATGAGCCCCGGGGTACCAATCATGAAATCAAAAGATTTGGTCAATTGGGAAACGGTGAGTTACTGCTACGATATTCTGGATGATGTGGATGAGTTGAACCTGAACAATGGGAAAAGCGCCTATAGCCGAGGCTCATGGGCCAGTTGTATCCGCTATCACAAAGGCACTTTCTATGTATCTACCTTTGCCCAAACCACAGGCAAAACCTATATCTATACCACAAAGGAGATCGAAAAAGGGCCATGGAGAGTCACCTCTTTCAAACCTGGTTATCACGACCACACCCTGTTTTTTGACGATGATGGACTCATTTACATCATCTGGGGAAATGGGAAACTCATGATTGCGGAAATGAAGGAAGATCTTTCAGGAGTAAAGGAAGGAACAGAAAAAGTGCTGATCGAAAATGCCAGCGCTCCGGCAGGTCCCAATATCGGTCTTGGAGCCGAAGGTTCTCAGCTTTTCAAGGTGAATGGCAAATACTACCTTTTCAACATTACCTGGCCAAGAGGTGGCATGCGTACCGTAATAGTTCACCGTGCGGATAAGATTACCGGCCCTTATGAAGGTAAGGTCGCGTTGCAGGATAAAGGCGTTGCTCAAGGGGGTCTCATCGATACTCCCGATGGACGCTGGTTTGCTTATCTTTTCCGCGACAATGGTTCGGTTGGCCGTATCCCATACCTCGTACCTGTTAAATGGGAAGATGGTTGGCCGGTACCGGGAATTGACGGGAAGGTACCCAATGCACTCGATCTTCCTGCCAGCAAAGGGTTAATACCAGGAATTGTGAACTCTGATGAATTCAATCGCAAAAAAGGTGAAAGAGCTCTTCCATTGGTCTGGCAGTGGAACCATAATCCTGTTAATGCTCTTTGGTCGGTTTCCCAACGAAAAGGATTCCTTCGCCTGACCACCGGACGGATAGACAATGATTTTTTATTGGCAAGAAACACATTGACCCAACGCACAATTGGACCTGAATGCACCGGCTCAACATCTGTGGATATTTCGAAGATGAAAGAGGGCGATTTTTCTGGTCTGTCACTTTTGCAGAAAAAATATGGTCTGGTTGGCGTAAAATTTGAAAATGGGACCAAATCAGTTGTGATGGTTAGCTCCGAATCGGGTTCGGTTGTTGAAATGGAGCGTGTTCCGCTCTCGCAAAAAAAAGTATATCTGAAAGCAGAATGCAACTTTAGAGACCTTGCTGATATTGCAAAGTTTTTTTACAGTCTTGATGGAAAAACATGGAAACCGATCGGATCACTGTTGAAAATGGCCTATACCATTCCGCACTTCATGGGTTATCGCTTCGGACTATTTAATTATGCAACCAAAGAAACAGGTGGTTTTGTTGATTTTGACTGGTTCCGGGTGAAAGAAGGAATCAATTGACCAAAATAGTAAAATACCAATTTGTATAAAAAAGTAATTAGAATAACAGTGAAATATCTTTTAGCAAAGCTCATTTTTATACTGATCTGCACCATCATTTTCATTAACTGCAGTAAGAACAAGGGAGACTTAGCGCAGAATGAAACTACACCTGTGAGCATGACCCTCAATCCTGCTGTGACCTACCAGAAAGTGACCGGGTTCGGTGGTATGATCGACCCTCCCAGCTGGGTGGGTACCGCCAACCAGATAACGCTCGCAGAAACTGAAAAGATGTATAGCTCAACCGGGTTAGGTTACAATATCATCCGGATGATGGTGTACCCAGACCAATCTAACTGGGGCACAGATATTTCGGTTGCAAAAAAAGCGCAGGAACTGGGCGCCATCGTTTTCGCCTCTCCCTGGGAGCCACCTGCCAATATGACTGGTACCCGTACTTAAACATTTGATGCGACTCAAACTACAAAATACTTACTCCCGGCGTATTATAAAGATTACGCCGCCCATCTCAAGGCATTTGTAAATTATATGTCCGCCAATGGGTTGAATCTGTATGCCATATCCGTCCAGAATGAACCTGATATGAATTGGTGCAGTTTTACCCCCCCAGAGGTTTTCAATTTTGTCAGGGATTATGGGCGTCAATTAGGCAATGTAAAAACAATGGCAGCTGAATCATTCCATTTTAATCCGGATTATACAGATCCCCTTCTGAATGGCACGGAAACGGTAAATAACTTTGATATCGTCGGAGGCCACATCTATGGAGGCGGGCTAAATGATTATCCATTGGCACGGCAAAAAAACAAAGAAGTATGGATGACGGAGCATCTTTTGAATGATGAGAAAAATGGATACGACTGGTTGTGGGCCCCTTCATTGCAGTATATAGCCAGGGAGATCAACGATTGCATGGCGGCCAATTACAACGCCTATGTATGGTGGTATTTAAAGAGATATTACTCCATGATAGCGGATACGAATACAAAAAGTACAGTTGCTCCTGGGGAAACTACCAAAAGAGGCTATATCCTTTCCCATTATGCTAAATTTGCAACGGGAAGGACACGTATCGGAGCAACAGTACAAGATGTCGATATATTATCTACGGCATATACTGGTGTAGGTGATATGACAGCGGTAATTATCAATAACAAACCTAGCCCAGTTATATTACAGATAGCATCACCCTCCGCAATCGGTACTGCATCTGCCGTGGAAACCAATGCAACAAAAAATATGGAATCAATTACAACAACATTAAGCAGTGATAAAAAGTCCGTCAGCATGGTACTCACTGCAAAAAGCATTGTATCGGTAAAACTGCTCTTGCAATGATCTGGACATCTCAATAAATCACAGATACATAATTTATTAATTGATAAAATAGAAATGAATAAAGTCTTTGAAGTCATAAATCCCGATACTAATTTAAGCCCTTTCACAGGGATGTCAAAAACGCACTACATCGGGTTGGCGAAGTATCTTTTGGAAAGGGCTTTTACCCATGTTAAATCCATGGACACCCCATTGACCTTTCCCACCGTTCCCGGTAAAACCTATCCTCAGCCCGGTGCCCCTGATTGGCGTTACCGATCTGCCGACTTTGAAGCGCTGGAAAGAACATTCACACTGGCGGGTCCGCTCATCCATATTGATCCGGAGACGACCATCCATCAGATCAAACTCAGGGATTATTACAGTTTGCATTTTTACAATGCCTTTACTCCCGGGCACCTGAATTCACTCCCATTACCGGAAGAATTACCGGATTCCAACTACCAGTTTACCTGCGAATTTGGAGGATTGTTCAAAACGTTGCTTCTTTTGCCCGACACGATCTGGTCCCAATACACCGAAAAGCAGAAAGACGAGATGGTCATCACCATTTCAAAATGGGCCCACCACAGGACCACCCAGAACAATTGGCGGATTTTCAATATCTGTGCGCTTTCATTTTTAAAGAAGTATGGGTACAAGATTGATGACGACTTATTGAAAAGTCATCTGTTATGGGTAGTTTCCTATCATTCGGGCGACGGTTGGTACCTCGAGCAAACTTATAACTATTATTCTATCAGTCTTTTCATTGTCTACACCACCATCTGGAACCGCACATTCGGTGATGAATACTACCCTGAGATTGCAGATATCATTGAGAATTCGGCACGGAGACTGATGGAATCCGTTACCGGATTTTTCGCACGCGATGGTTATATCAACATGTGGTCCAGAAGTATCTGTTACCGGACTTGGGTATCAGGCGCCTTCCCTGTTGCTTTCATGCTGAAGGAGAAAACAGAGCTTGATGCGGGTTGGGCAAGACGGCTCTGTTCGGGGTCCCTGCTCCAATTTGTTACCAGGGAGGAATTTTATTGCAATGACATTCCCAGCCTGGGATTTTACGGGCAAAAGGAGTACATGATCCAAAACTACAGTTGTGCCGGAAGTCCTTTCCTGATGTTCCTGCCCTTTATCTGTCTTGCTTTACCGGATGATTCACCCTTCTGGACGGCAAGGGAAAACGAAGGAATTTGGGAGAATCTGGGAAACAACTCAAACAAGATTGTGTTGGAAAATCCCGGACTGGTCTTGGTCAATCATGGGAGAACAGGCACATCTGAGATCATTCCCGGGAAAGTTTATTACGATGATCCCAATTATTCCAAGCTGGTCTACAATACCCATTTCCCATGGGAGGACCATAACCCCAATGGAGGAACCTCGATGGAATATAGTTTCCGTAGCCTGGATCCAAGGGATTTGAGGGGAGATGATGTAAACTTCTATCTCACCGGACAGAAAATTGACAATGATTCAGAAAAAAAAAGCGTTTTTACAACCTCCCAGAGTATGCTTTACAACGGCGTGCGAAAGGAAGTCCTGTACAGGCAGGCAATCATGCGGAAACCACCGAACAATGGGGTTGGCTATATCATCGACCTTGCCGAAATTACAATTCCGGGAGGTGTGATCAGGGTTGACCGCACCAGGCTTGCCTTTGAACATGAGTTAACCCTGGGTCATTTCGGTATGCCACATTTGAATGGCGAAAAGGCAATTATCAATCAGTTTGAAGATGGCACCAAAAAGGCGATAACAGCTTCAATACCAGGCAGAAGTATTGCTTTGATCATTTATCAGGGTTGGGACAGTTTGGAGACCGTTGTCCATCAAAACCGGAACGCAGAGGCCGACGAAAGCACTGTCATCTATGCCCATAAAAAGCGGTTGGCAAAAAATCCTGCGATGGAGTTGATGATAACAGTCATGTTGCATAAAATGGATGACAGTGAATGGAATTCTGAAGAATTATCGCCCATCAAGGAGATTGAAATCATGGAGGTTACATCGTCTTATTCAGCCTTGGGTGCGAAGCTTACTTTAAATAACGGTGAAATATTTGAGATCGACTATAAGGATATTGACGGGAAAAGATCCTGTTGAGTTTTATTCTGAATCTCCGCGCCAGTGGAAAGAGCTCAAATTTTACATGACAACATAAAAAATCAAAAAAGCTGTAGCGGAAGCATACAGCAAGTAATAATTGTGATTTTTTTTTATCTTTGATTTTCACTAATCACTTTAACAACCACCAAATGAGCATTTTTAGAATCTTTACAGTTTTTTCATTTTTCTTTTTATTGCCTCTTTTGTCTCAATCGCAGAATGAAAATGTTGACCTTGGCATGGTCTATAAATTTAAGCAGGAAGGTCTAAAAAATTCCGGGATTGAAGAGATGGCTTTCTGGCTCACCGATTTTGTGGGGCCCAGACTGACAGGTTCAACCGGGAATAACCGCGGAAATGAATGGGCCAGGAAGAAAATGGAAGAACTGGGATTGCAAAATGTACGGATAGACCCTGCAAGGGAATTCAGCCGTGGAGGATGGGACAACCAGAAAACCTACGCCGCCATGGTTTCCCCATATTATACCAGTTTTGCCTGTAATCCGGTAGCATGGACAGGAAGTACAACCGGATTGGTCAAGGGTGAAGTTCTGCTTCTTGATGCAAAAACTGAGGCAGACCTTGAAAAATACAAGGGAAAACTATCAGGCAAAATTGTCATGATCCCTTCCGCTTCAACCACTGCCATCAGTTTTGATCCTTTGGCTACCCGTCTAACCAGTGACCAGCTTAAAGATCTGGCGATGGCAACTTCCTCATTACCCTCAGGCAGGCCCAATTTTGATCTTGCCGCTTTCCAGGCCCAAAGGGCTTTACGTGTAAAAATCAATGAAATGCTGATTGCGGAAAAGGCAGTAGTCATACTTAATAACTCAGGAACATACAATATCCCAAGATCCAATGGGGCGAACTACACTGCCGGGACCAGCCAGCCAATCGCAGAATTGAATCTTCCGAACGAAGACTTTGGAAGGATGGAGAGACTTCTCCGTCATCAAGTTCCTGTTGCGATGGAAATAGACATTCAAAATAGATTTTTTGATAGCCCGACAGTCTACAATGTCATAGGGGAAATTCCGGGTACTGATAAGAACCTTAAATCGGAGGTGGTGATGCTGGGAGCACATATCGACTCATGGCATGGAGGAACCGGCGCAGCGGACAACGCATCGGGATGTGTGGTAATGCTTGAGGCAATCAGGATTTTAAAAAGCCTGGATATCGCGCCCAGGAGGACAATCCGTATTGCGCTGTGGGGCGGTGAGGAACAGGGATTAAATGGTTCACGCGGATATGTTGAGAAGTACCTTGTGGATCCCAAAACAAAGGAGCACAAACCTGAATATGACAAGTTTGCCGGCTATTTCAATATGGATAACGGAAGCGGGAAATACAGGGGAATTTACCTACAGGAAAATGAACTGGTGAGACCCGTCTTTGAAGAATGGCTCAAACCTTTTGCCGACATGGGGACTTCGACAATTACCATCAGGAATACCTCGGGGACCGACCACCTCGCATTTGATGCGGTCGGCCTGCCGGGCTTTCAGTTTATCCAGGATGCCATTGAATATGGACGAGGATATCATACCACCATGGATACCTATGAAAGACTGGTAATGGATGATCTTAAACAAAATGCCGTCATTACAGCTTCTTTCGTTTACAATGCGGCAATGAGACAGGCAAAATTACCAGGAAAACCTGTTATGAAGGCCAAGCCTGAGACTGAGAGAAGATTGCCATAAACTGGAATTGTCATCCATGCCCTATATGACTAAAAGCATCTTCCTGGCCTCGAAGGGGGGAAGTTACAAAATAGGGACTAACAGGGGAAAAATATTCTGAAAATCAGGATAAAGACCTGATTTTCAGAATATGCACTAACAGAAAAATCCAGGCAAGAACCAATGTTAATCCACCTATCGGGACGATCATCCCAAGCGATTTAATTCCAGATATTGCCAGAAGATAAAGAAATCCCGAAAAAATAATGATTCCTGCAATGAAAAGGTAACCCGACCATTTTAGGGTTTTTGTTGGCTTAAAATTCATTAGGATACCAACACCCATTAAGGCAAACGTATGATAAAACTGGTAATGAATTCCTGTTTGATATACTTCAAGCATATCTGGTGCAATCATTTTTTTTAGCAGATGAGCTCCAAAAGCTCCGAGCAGAACGGCCAAAGCCCCGCTAATAGCCCCCGCAGTTAAGAACAATTTCATGTCAATCTGTTTTTGTACAAAAAGTAAATCTAGAAAATTTCAATAACTACACTTGTTTCTTTCAACCATGGTGCCGAAAAATTCAATTTTACCACACCATTCTTGCCGGTAGCCTGTATATACGCCAAAAGTCGGCCATGGTAAACACGCTGCACATTGTCAGTGTAATTTCCCATGTCGGTATTGTTGCTTGCTTCCAATCCTTTTAACTGGGCGGGACCATCAATGGTACAGGTAACTTCATCTTCGGAAATCATCACAGGAATACCTTTTTCGTCAACTATTTGCACCACAATCTGGGCCAGGCCCCGGTTTTTGCTGATCCGGTCCAAATCTGTTTTTGCAGTAATAGCATATGGCCTGCCAGATGATTGCAAAGCATATTTACATATTTCCAGGTTGTCCTTATCCATGCCAATAACTTCCAATTTCCCTTCCTGGTAAGGGATATCCCAATAAATTATGCCCGTTTTATCATCGTAACTGATTACCTCGCCAACCTGCTTCCCATTGAGCATTAACCTGCTTTTTGAAGCATTTGTGTAACAGACAACGCGAACCATTTCTCCCGAATTGTAGTTCCAGACAGGCCAGGCATCAGTGGATAGGAAATTAGCTCTTTTAGGAAGAGGATATGTTCCGAGATAGGTAACTGGTTTTGCACTCCACAAAGCCTGCCGGAAATGCCCCCTGGGCTTGAGAAATCCGCCGAAATCGAGGAATCCGCTATAAAAACCGCGGGATGGCCAGGCACCAGACTCCCCCAGATAGTCAATCCCTGTCCAGATAAACTGTCCAAAAATGTATTCAGTGTCCCTGACTACTTTCCACGACTCCATGCTATGGCCGTTTTCGCTTCCAAAAATCACCCGTTTGGGATATTTGGCATGATCCTCGGCATACCTGTTTTCAGTATAATTATAACCGGTGATATCAAGGGCCCCGGGATATTCTGTCTCGTTCGACATAATTACACCTGCGAGACCGGCGGTGACAGGCCTTGAGGTGTCAAGTCCATGGACAACTGAGACCAATCGTTTTGAGATGGCGCTTAATCGTTCGGCTTTGGGATTATTGGGTAAATATCCTCCCTGTACTGGTTGGTTAATGTTGGCATGGTCGAGCACCGGATGCGAGTAAGGATCGTTGGGATAATCGACCTCATTGCCGATGCTCCACATCATGATGGATGCGTGGTTACGATCCCTTAAGATCATATCACTGAGATCCCTGTCGCTCCATTCATTAAAATAGGAGGCTGCGCCCTGGTATCCTGGAGTCCCCTTGTTCCATCCTTTTATCCATTTCTTCTTGGCAAATTCCCATTCATCAAAGGCTTCATCCATCACAAGCATTCCCAATTCATCGCACAATTCATATACATCAGGCGCTTGGGGATTGTGCGTCATCCGGAGGCCATTGCAGCCCATTTCTTTCAGCGTCAGCAGTCTTCTTTTCCAGACTTCACGGGGAACGGCTGAGCCCAGACAACCGGCATCATGATGAATGCAGACACCTTTAACTTTTGTCCAGGATCCATTCAAGGCAAAACCTTTATCAGGATCGAATGTCAACTCACGAATCCCCAGTTGCTGTTCATTTTGATCAATCACTTTCCCATTCTGCGTGACAGTTGTTTTTACTGTGTACAGATCTGGATGTTCCAATGACCACCGTTTGGGGTAGGGAAGGGAAAGGTTCTGTTTGGCAGTTTCTTTGAAATTAGCCCCAATCGTCAAATTTTTTGATCCCTTTGCAACCACTTTGCCGGATGCCGGATCAATTATTTCATTAGAAATTTTCACCTGCGCGACTTCCTGTAATCCATTGGTTATTGTGGTTTCGACAGAAATGTCAGCTTTTTGATCGCTCACCTTTGTCGTTTTAAAATAGACTCCCCACAAATCGATATGGACCGGCGCAGCATGCACAAGGTAAACATCCCTGAAGATTCCCGATCCGGAGTACCAGCGCGAATCGGCATCCAGGGAGTGATCGACGCATACTGAGATTAGGTTGTCACCCCCATATTTAAGGTAAGGCGTAAGGTCATACATAAATGAGATATAGCCATTGGGGCGTTTCCCCAGCGAATGTCCGTTGACAAAGACTTCACTGTGGTTGTAAACGCCTTCAAAATAGATATATGTACTGTTTCCTTTTTCTGTTTCCGGTACGGTAAAAGTTTTGCGGTACCAGGCAATTCCACCAGGAAGGTAACCGGTTGCGCTTGCCTTGTCCGGGCTGTAAACACCTTCCACACTCCAGTCGTGCGGGAGATTGAGTAATCTCCATTTTGAATCGTCCAAACCAGGCTGTTCACCATCTTTGACATTTGAAAGGATGAACTTCCAATTTTCGTTGAAAAGTATAGCCTTTCCAAATTGTGGTTTTGACTGAGCTAAATTCACCAGCAAAAGCAAGAGCGCAATATTTATAAAAAATTTGAATTTCATGGCTAAGTGATTTGTGTTAAATTAAAAATGCAAATGGTCATTTTAAAATTACTACCAAATCTACAACAACTAAATTGACTATTTCAAATTCAATCACTTAAATCTGTGGTTAAATGATTCAATGAAAGGGTGCGAAAATTTGTGGTGTTACAAATTTGTTACAGATACGTTAAAGAACGATTAAATATCATAATATTTGTTAACCATCTATATTATTTAGAGTATAATTGCACAATCGTCCGCTAAGTTTTAAGCGGCAATTTCGCAATAGTTCAATAGGTTTTTGAAAATTTTTTAATTTTTTGGCTTGTTGGCGTTGATAGTAAACATGCACATAAATGGTTGAATTTTTTGCTTCGCGCCTAAATATTTGCATTTGAGATTTGTGTTATAGAAACATTACAAGCCGGTATTGGAAACAATTAGAAATAATAATAATAAAAAAAAATGGGAAAATTTAAAAGAGTGATGTTGGTGGTTCTGCTTGTATTATTTTCAATAATGGCAAAATCGCAAGAAACTACTTCCGAAATTTCAGGAACAATTTTAGAAGGCAATTCTCCGTTACCAAATGTTATCGTAACGGCTGTACACGTTCCAACGGGTACAAAGTACATGACAACGACTCGCGGAGATGGCCGTTACAACTTACCGAACTTAAAAATTGGCGGTCCATATACTTTGACAACATCCTTTGTTGGGTACAAACCAGAATCAAGAGGTGATATAATTTTGAACTTAGGTCAAACCTTTAAACAAAATTTTATACTTGTAGATGCTGCTACTCAATTGGGCGAAGTTGTTGTCAAGTCAACACTTGCCAGTAAAGTCTTCAATACAAGCCGAAATGGTTCACAAGAAACTATCAGCAGAATGTCTATTGAACAGATACCTTCTGTTTCCAGGACTTGGAAAGACGTTGTTAAACTTGTTCCATCCCAAAATAATTTGTCATTTGGTGGTATTAGTTCACAATTAAATAATGTGACAATTGATGGCGCAAACTTTAATAATTCTTTTGGCTTGGGTGATGGTACGCTTGGAGGACAAACAGGCGCACAGCCAATTTCATTGGATGCCATTGAACAAATACAAGTCAATGTTTCACCATTTGATGTCAAATATGGTGGATTTAATGGCGCTGGAATTAACTCAGTAACGAGGAGTGGTAACAATAAAACATTTGGCTCTGTATATCAATATTTTAAAGGGAAAAACTTACAGGGTTACAATGTTGGTGCTGTTACTTTACCAAAACAAACATTCAATTATGATTTGAAAGGTTTCACGGTTGGAGGCGCAATTGTCAAAAATAAATTATTTGTCTTCATCAACGGTGAGCAGGAAAGTAAAACGGTTCCTGGCACTTCCTGGGTCGCAAATGATGCATCACATGCAGCAAATGGCCTGAATATTTCTAATGCGAATGCTGATCAATTAAATGCGCTATCGGACTTTTTGAAAAAGACATATAACTATGATCCGGGTATTTATCAGGGTTATTCTTATACGGCAGCGTCAAAAAGGTTGACGGTAAAAGTTGATTGGAACATCAATGATAAAAATACTTTTACGTTGAAGTATAATTTACTTCGTTCTTCAAATGAAATTCAACCATCAAATAGTGGTAGTGCCAATACAACCTATGGCAGAACTCCCGGGCAGTTTGCAATGCCATTCTATGGGGCAGGCTATAAAATCAACAACAATGCTGATATCTTGATTGGTGAATTGAATACGAAATTTTCGAACAGGTCAAATAATAAACTACAAGTTGGGTATACTGCTCTTAGAGACTTCAGAACCCCCCTTACATCAGGCGAATTTCCTTTGGTAGATATATTGGATGGCAATGGTCAACCTTTTACCTCTTTTGGTTATGAACAATATACATACGGGAACAAATTAAATACCGATGTTATTCAATTCAACGATATATTTACTACTTATAAAGGTTCTCACGAAATTACATTGGGAACTCAAAACTCATTCAAGAAATATTTGAATGGATTTTCACCTGCTTATCAAGGTGTTTATCGTTTTAGTAGTTTGACTGATTTTTACGCTTCCGCTGCGGGCACAAAGGCCGCTGCCAGATATGATTTATCCTATACGCTAGGTAGTGACGGATTCCCATTGGTTGGCCCCAAAGATTTAGAATTAAGTGTTTTTGCACAAGATAAATGGAAAGCCAAAGATAATTTGACAGTTACTTATGGTATTAGGTTTGACTACACAAAATTCTATGATACATTTTTGTACAATCCAGTAGTTGATACACTTTCACAATTCTATAACGGGATACATGCCAATACCGGTCAGGCGCCGAATAAAGCGCTTCAAATTTCTCCGCGGGCAGGCTTTAACTGGGATGTACTTAATGATCAAACTTTACAGGTTCGGGGTGGTACAGGCTTTTTCCAGGGTGCACCACCATTTGTTTGGATTTCAAATCAGGCATCAAACAGTGGTATGGCGTTATTTGGCTCAATTTCAGGTGGCTCAGGATATATTTTCTCTCCTGACGTAAACAAATACAGACCAACCGGCACAGCAACCCTCAGTAAGTCTTATAGCATCAATGTAACTGATCCAAATTATAAATTTCCAACAGTATGGAAAACAACACTGGCAGTCGACAAGAAAATAATGGGATGGACGGTCACACTAGAAGGAACATATATCGATAATATTAATGCCTCTGTTTTTGAAAACATTGCATTGCCTTCAAAGGGCTTGATAACATTATCCGATGGTAGAACCAGATTTCCAAAGACTTCTGTTTATCCTTTGGCAGGAATTCCGAACTCTTCATCAAATCCCTCTATTGGAAATGCAATTTATATGACCAATGCAAATGCTGGGCATATAGCACTTGCAACCTTGCAGATTCAAAAACAAATGAAGAATTTGGGAGTAAGTGCAGCTTACACAAGGCAAGTCGCTTTGGATGCAGCGGTCAATGGTTCCACCGCATCTACCATGTGGGGGTCAAGGCCGGTTGCCGGAAATTCCAATGTATTCAATGAAGGGTATTCAAACAATTATATGCCTCACAGAGTCATTGCCAATGTAACATACAAAAGGGATTATGCTAAGATATTTACATCATCAATAGGCTTATTGTATGAAGGATCCCCCTATTATACAACTTCAGTAATTTATAGTGGAGACCTAAATGGTGATGGATTTTCAAACGACTTAATTTATGTCCCTAAAAATTCATCAGATATTAAATTGACCCAAGCCCAACCAGTAACCATAGGTGGGGTCGTATATCCTGATACAAGGACACCGGATCAAATTTGGGGTCAACTTGATAATTTCATTTATAACAATCCTTATTTAACTAAACATAGGGGCGAAATTGTTAAAAGAAATGCGATGGTATTACCATGGACTCACCGGGTTGACTTGAATTTTACGCAAGATGTCCGTATTAAAATAGGAAAGACGAAAAATACTTTAAGATTTACCGCAGATATATACAACTTTACTAATTTCTTAAACAGAAATTGGGGGGTTAATAAAGTAGCTACTACAACATCACCTTTAACTTTTGTTAAAATGGATACTGATGGTAAAACTCCAATCTTCTCATTTCCATATTTAGATGTTAAAAACCAAGCGCCTTATACATCTTCTTTTAAAGATGATATTGGTATGGGTTCCCGTTATCAAATTCAAATTGGCCTAAGATATATTTTCAACTAGGTAACAATTTTAATTTAAAGTTATGTGCTCAATAATGGTTGGTGATTTCTAGAAGAGCAGTCTGTCAGCGCTAGGATTTACGACAAAGAATGAAGCCTCGAGTTAACCCTCGGGGCTTTTTTTCATTCTTCGTGTTTAAGTCATCTGCTTTTTCTCAATTTTATCGCATAAGCATTGGATGGATTGACTGAAATCAGCATTTTAAATTCATCCTCTGAAAAGCCTTTTGATTTGAGTACCGGATAAAGTTTCCTGAAGATATTCGTATATGGCTTAATATTCTGACTCTCTTTTTGAGGGTCGTACCAACCGGCATCGTGTGAAATTAAAATTCTGTTCAAAATTCCATTTTGTTTGGCATACAGAATTTTCTCAACATGTTTATCCAATTCCCAGCCTAATCCATCAAGGCTTATCCAACAGCCCATTTTTGCAGCTTTCAGATAATTGTCATTGTTATTTTCTGATTGGGCATGTACCCAAATAAATGCCTCCGGAGAAACACCTGCTTCTTCCAGAATTTTCAGTTGCGGCCATAAACCCTCGGCTTTTCCGGTATGGGAAGCAATGGTCAAACCGGTTTTTAAATGGGTAAGAGCTGCGGCTTTAACCAACTTCCCATGCATGGGACTTAAGGGATCAGCATTGTCTATTCCAATTTTGATGAAGCCTGGTTTGATAGATGTTCCGTCAATTCCATTCTCGAATTCACTTATCCACATTCCGGCAAGATTTTCGACGGTCATTTCCCTGGCATACTCTGGAATAAATTTATTGTCACGGGCTCCATAAAGACCGGTATTTGTAATCATCCGGATGCCTGTTCTATCGGCAATTTCCTTGAGAAGCAGCACGTCCCTTCCCAGATAGTTTGGAGTGGCGTCTACGAAATAATTCACCTTAAATTCTTTAAGATCTTCTAAAAATGGGAATACTTCATTGATAACAGTTTCATGGTTCCAGTTATTGGGTTGAATGCTGTCGGCACCCACAAAATCTACCAGAATGTGCTCATGGGTTAACCAGATATCATTTGAACTTATTTTTTGAGTCCCATTCACATGCTGGATCAAAGGTTGCCTATTCGATACCGAACATCCGTTACCGACAATAAATGCAATAAATAAAACGAAGGAACCCAGCTCTTTTATCATTGACCGATGTTTTGAAACCAAGCTTCAATATAAAGATTCACTTATAAGAACATTACAAAAACCAATAACATTTCTGCTTTTTAGCATTACTTAATCGGTGTAAGAATGATGTTGCGGAAATCTATCGGGCCGTGATCTCCCTGTAGCAATAAGGGGCCCGGTTCACTTTCTTTACTGTCGATGGCTCCACCTGTGATTCCGGGGATTTCCTGATTATAGATGACAAGTTTATTGTTGGCATAGATAGTGACCATCCTTCCTCTCAGGGTAATATCGTAGGATTGCCAGACGCCCGGATCCTTGGCCACCATCTCGCTTGGTGTAAGGAACCCGTAAATGGCACCTAAGTGACCAACCCATGGATCCATCCCTTTGCTGTCGTCAATCTGCACTTCATACCGTCCCCTCAGGTAGACGCCACTGTTACTCTCTTTCTGGTAGCGAAATTCAATGTGCAGTTTGAAGTCGGTAAAAGCCATGTCTGTGATGAGATTGGACCCTGATTTTTTGCTTCTTAAAATACCCTCTTCGACCGTCCACTGGTTTTGGCCTGTTGCGTGCCATCCCTTTAAATTCAAACCGTTGAAAAGATTAATTGGCTCTCCCCAGACAGGTTCGCCCTCCCTTTTCAGTGAAGGCGCGTTGACAGCTGTCCAGTTGTATTTTTTACCATCCGTAAATATCAAGGTGCCAGTAAGTTCCTTGTCGGTGAAAGTACCTTCGAACTCCAGATCTTTGGTCTCAGATTCCCATTGCGGAGGAATCCTGAAACTGAATTTTTGGCCGTCAAAGTTCACTTTTGAAATTGGCCGGGCACTTCCGTTGGCATATACAAACCGACCGACCAGCGTATGTAATCCAGAATGTTCTACCTCAAGCCAGGAGGGAAATTCTTTCCCGTCCATCACCAGGGTCATGTCCCATCGTCCTTCCAAAACCGATACTTTTTTCACTGTTGAATATTGGCCTTTGGATACAAAAGCTGCGCAAAACAATATAACCAGAACCGCCAGGAGTCTGGCTGAGGGAATTTTAAAATTTGATAGTTTTTTCATGATTTATTTGTTTATATAAATGCAACCCAGGGATACTCCTGTGAGCATTTCTGTTTGTATTTAACAGATCTATTTCCCAATCTGTATCATTTTCTCAAATAATGCCTTGTTCTCATTGATTTTTGCCTCACTGCCATAAACGCAATATTCATTTTTCGCCAAAATATCCTGCACCATTTTTTTCATGCCACGAATATCCTCCGCTGAAGTCGAAAGGACTGCCTTACGCTCAGTGCTCAGCATATCTGCTGTTGTATTTTCAAAATAATTCCTCATGGCCATGGTTCCTTTACTAGAGGGAGTCATGGGTTGATCGAGTTTTGCAATTGTACCAATAATGTAACGGGTCATGGTTGTTGAATCTGCTTTGAATTTGCCCAGATAGACAGTTGTTGAGTCAAAATTCTGAATCGTTTCTTTCAGGTTTGGATCGCGGTAAGAAGCGAAAAAGGTATTTCCGTTGGAAGAGAATCCGCAAAATCCACCATATGCCCCGCCAATTACACGTACCTGGGTTTGCAGCCAGTCTGTGCTGATAATTTGACTCAATACACTTATCTTTCCGTTCCATTCATAACCTAATTTTTTAAAATCGTAGCCTTTAACCACATACTGCACTTTTGAGGCAGATACCAACGCTTCCTTCTTGTTGGTCAGATCAAATTTCCAGCTGTTTCTCGACGCGGTACCGGAAGGCATTGCTTCACTGGTTCTCGCGAGCTCTGTCTGATAGGCAGGCAGATCTTCAGGGCTACAAGTAATAGCTGCGATCATATTCTCCTTTTTGAACAGTAATTGCGCCGTTTCAGAAAGGTTGGCAATTATTTCTTTGTATTTTGTCCCAAAGTTATTAGACAGGTCAGTAATGAAGTTATAATAGTCAACCCCGCTTGTCAGCTCATTGAACATTCCCCTGTTTGAATAATAGGAGCTTGAACGGGTCATGGCATAGCTCATTCCATCCTGCTTTATGGAGCCATCCAAAGATGACTGGTGGCGCTTAATGACCTCTTTCAACCTTACGGTATCGTTGTAATTTGATTTCAGCAAAATCTCTCCAATAAGATCTGTCATTTTGCCGGCTTTTGTTGTGGTAGTCTTGGATGTGACTACCAGCTCGGGAATAAGGTTTGCGTCAGACCTCTCTTTTAGAAAAGTTGTCAGGTAACTGTCAAAACCTCCGGTATTGATGTTCAACTGATTGTCTATTTTACCATAGGTATAGTTCTCCGTATTCATTTTACCCAAAATAGCTGAAAGCAGCGCCGCATAAGGTATTTTGTCCTGTGGAAGTATCCGCAAATCAAAATAGAGATTCTGGTACAGTATCTTGTTGGTAAACTCATTGTGGTACATCAACCGAATGCCTTTGGTATCTTTCTCTTCAACCGTGTAGAATTCAGATTTAGCCGTAATGTCAGACAATTTAAGCAGCGGGATTTTTGCAACCGCCTCAGGAGAGTCCTCCTTCTTTTGATATTCCATCAATTCTTTGGTTTCTTTGACAAGCTGATCAATCTTATCAGGAGAGAGAGAGGCCTTGTATGTGGCCAGTTCCTTGACTACATTGGCATCAATTGCTTTTTGAAGACCGGGTTCTGGCTTCAGGGAAATCAGTACTGCATGTGGATTTTCAACAAGGTATTTCCGGACAGTTGTTTCAAGCAGGCGGTTTTTAATTCCTTTTTTTACTTCTGTTAGTGGTTTTTCAAACTCCAATCCCAGAAATGGATTATCTGCAAAAAACCAACCTTGATAATTCATGAAAAGGCACATCAATCCTTTTTGTGGTGTGTTCCCCTCGCGCATATTGAATTCTGCACGGTTGAGGATACCCTCCACCATGGTCGAATCCAAACCATCGCTGGCGACCTTCTTCAATTCTGAAAAAACGATCTCCCTGAATTTTGGAAGATCTTCTGGATTGGCATTTTGTACGGTTATTTCAAATCTATTCTGGAAACCTTCGTTCAGGTTTGCACGAACATCTTTACCTATTCCTGCTTTCTGTAAAGCCAATCTGATTGGCGCAGATTCGTGGTTGACCAGGGCATTGGTCAATATGTCCAAAGCCATACACAGGGTACGGTCGGTACTTTGTCCGGCAACGATACTTAAACAGAGTAAAGTATTGTCTTTTAGGGAACCTCCCTCTTGTGCCGGATAGCTTTTCTCGAGGACTTTCATCCCGGCAAAAGGTTTCTGCAATGGGGTACTCAGATTCATATCCGCCTTTTGATAAGCTGAAAGATAATTGTCATTGATAAACTGTAACTCCTGATTCAGATCAGCATCCCCATAAAGCATAATATAACTGTTACTTGGATGGTAATATTTGTGATAAAATTTGGTGAAATAGTCAAAAGTAAGTTTTGGGATCTCGCTTGGATGACCGCCGGATGAAACGCCATAAGTATTGTCGGGGAAAAGGGCTTTTGACACCTGGTAATCCAGTTCACTGTCAGCACCGGAGTAGGCGCCTTTCATTTCGTTGTAGACTACTCCTTTAAAAACCAGCGGGGCATTTTTATTCCCGAGTTCATAATGCCAGCCCTCCTGCCTGAGAATCCGGGGGTCTGTCAGTAAATTGGGATTGTAAACAGCATCGAGATAAACATGCATCAGATTAAAATAATCCTTCATGTTCATGCTTCCCACCGGATAGGTAGTTATGTCAGATCCTGTCATCGCATTCAGGAACGTATTCAGGGAGCCTTTCATCAAAACATCAAACGGGCTCTTGACCGGAAAATTTTTCGACCCGTTGAGGACAGAGTGTTCCAGGATATGGGGTGTTCCAAAATCGTTCTCCGGCAAAGTTTTGAATGCGACATTGAACAGTTTATTCGGATCTGCTGCGGCAATCTTAAGCAACCTGGCGCCACTCTGTTCGTGTAGAAAGTAATAACAATCGGCATTTACCTCTTTGACAAATCGCTTCTCTGTCAGTTTGAATCCATGATAGGTTTTGTGCACTACAAACTGTTCCTTTTGAGAGCAGGAGGTGCTTGCCATTGCAACTAAGGATATTAATACAATGGCCAGAAAGTTTTTCTTCATCTTGTTAAGTTTATAATGTAAAAGGGAATAACCTTTGTCGTCGGGAAAGGCCATGTAAATATAAAAATTTACTCTTAGTTATGTTTGGATTATAATAATTATGTTTTAACGTAATTGTCGGATTTGTATGAAAAATCAATTTCAAGCATTGGAGCGCTTCAATTCTGAAATCTTTTCCATGAGAACAACTTTGCGTTCTTCACGGCTGGCTGACCATGTTTTGTCCTCCTTCTCAAGAAATTCATTTAGTATCTGGGATTTTTCATAACAGGAAAGGCTGTGACCGGGCTTGTGTCGGGTTTCGGCGAGTTTGGCCTCGGCGAAAAACAGCTCCGCCAATATTTCAAGATGAAAATGTTCGTAATGATGTTCCCCAATTAGTTTATCCGTAAGTTGTTCTTTTGGAATAAGAAGAAAAAAGGAGGCGTCTTTACGCAAAAGTTCGAAGTAGCCTCTTTCGATCAACTTTTGAGCCTGATCAAGATCTCCCTTTTTGAGCAGACCCAGGAAAGCGGCAATCAAGTCGCCAATCATTTCCACCATCCTTAAAATATAGTCCTTCTGATACATAGGTATCTCTGGCTTTATTAAAAAACTCTATCAAAAGTACTAAATTATTCTTCGGATTATTGGACACTCCGATTAAATTGGCCCCATTGCGCCGATTTGTATGTATCTTAATAACTTCATTGCAAGCACATTTATATCTTCATAACTACTATTTTTCATAGAAATTGATTAAATTTACCATTTTCAACTTATATCCGGATTTGTTTTCCGTTTAAATTTTTCTAAGCTGCTTTACCCTGCCCTTTTAAAATTGATACCGACCAAGATGAAAATGACTCCTCCTAATACTAAAAAAAAGGTAGTTTCTGAAAAAGAAACAACACCTGCCCAAACAGGCGATCATGGAGCGATCAAAAAAAAGAAGAACACCAAAGTGGAGCACTTTACGATTCCTCCTATGCTACCCCGGGGTAAAGCCAATCTATTTACTGTGGTTGCGATTGGTGCTTCTGCGGGTGGATTGGAAGCGGTGACGCAGCTATTGGAAAATCTATCTCCCACTACAGGAATGGTGTTCATTTATGTGCAACATCTAAGTCCTGACCACAAAAGCCTGCTTACCTCAATATTGTCAAAGGTAACTGAAATGGTTGTTCAGGAGATTGATGATATGGAGAAGATGGAACCAAACAATGTGTATGTGATTCCAGCCGATAAAGAGATTGAGGTGACGGATGGCCATATTAAATTAATTCCCAGGTCCACAGGCAAGACCACTAACTTGTCCATTGATGTGCTGTTTTCATCATTGGCAGACGCGCGCAAGGAAAATGTTATCGGCGTAGTGTTATCGGGCAGTGCAAGCGATGGCACACGCGGGTTGAAAGAGATAAAAGAGGCAGGAGGCATCACTTTTGCCCAGGACGATTCAGCAAAATTTACCAGTATGCCTCATTCAGCGATTGATGAAGGCGTAGTTGATTTTGTTTTATCGCCCAAAGAAATTGCAGCAGAGTTAAACTGGATAAGCAAACATCCGTTGATCAGGCGATATGAAGTTAAAAATGTACCGGAAGATGAAATAGAAAACAGTAATCCCGATTTGAAAAATATTCTTCAGCTATTGCTGAAAAAAAAGAATATTGATTTCAGCCACTATAAAATGAACACCATCAAGAGGCGAATGCTGCGAAGGATGTTGATTAATAAAATAAAAACAATCAAACAATATGCCGAGTTACTTGGGCAATCAAATGATGAAGTGGATTTGCTGTACCAGGACTTGCTCATCAATGTGACAGGGTTTTTCAGGGATGCAGATGCCTTCCTGCTTTTAAAGAAATCTGTTTTGCCTCGTTTGCTCAAAAGCAAAACCCAGGATGAAACATTGCGAATCTGGGTAGCCGCCTGTGCCACGGGCGAGGAAGTTTATTCCCTAGCAATGATTTTACTGGAGTTACACGAGAGAAGCAACTTCAAAATTCCATTTCAGATTTTTGCATCTGACCTGAGCCCAATGGCAATCAATGATGCCCGTGTTGGAGAGTATTCAGTCCAGCAACTAAAAAATGTTTCTCCCAAACGGCTTCAACAGTTTTTCATCAGGTCGAAGGAAAAGTATCGCATATCCAAAGCGCTTCGCGATGTTTGTGTTTTTGCCCAACACAATATTTTGAGAGACCCTCCCTTTTCCCGGATGGATTTTATCAGTTGTCGTAACCTGCTCATCTATCTTGATAATTCAGCCCAAAAAAAAGCGCTTTCCACTTTCCATTATGCTTTAAATGAGGGTGGATGCCTGATGCTTGGCAAATCTGAAACCATCGGAACCTATTCAGATCTTTTCACTCCGTTGAATAAAAAGTTCAAGATCTTTTCACGGAAAAAAAATTCAGGTGCATTCAGAATTCCGGATATTTCACCGCTGAATTCTCCGGTTATCATATCCCCGGCAAATAAAGTTCCGGTAATTCCGCCTAAAAAAACAGCTACATCCCCGCAGGGTAATCTGGGAAGCGCTTTTGACGCTGCGTTGCTCGAGCGCTTTATGCCTGCCAGTGTCATTATCAATTACGATCTGGAAATACTCATGTTCAGAGGGTCAACCGAAATGTTTTTAGAGCACCCAACAGGAAAAGCGACATTGAATATTTTGAAAATGGCCCGGCCTGAAATTTCCCTGGAACTGCGCAATGCAATTCACCAGGCGATCAGAACAAAAAAAGCGGTTAGCAAAAATGGTGTCGAAATGAATCCCGACAAAAGCGGGAGTACTGTCAGAATAGTAAATATTGAAGTAGTACCACTTATTGCAGAAGGCGAAGATCATTTGCTGATGATCGTGTTTACTGTTCATCAAACTGAAATGCAGGAACAATCAGGCAATGCAGGTAACAGGGTCTCGCTGGCAAAAGGCCGCAGGATAATGAAACTGGAAGCGGAATTGGCTGCTGCCCGTTCTGCTATGAATTCTGTTATCCATGATCAGGAAGCTGCTTACGAAGAATTGCAAAGCGCCAATGAGGAAATTGTTTCAAGCAATGAAGAGTTACAAAGCCTGAATGAAGAATTGGAAACTTCAAAAGAAGAAATTGAGTCAACCAACGAAGAGCTTACCACCAGCAATTATGAGTTACTGGCACGCAACCAACAGGTAGAAGAATTGTATAATTATTACGAAGCCATCCTATCCACGGTTCAGGAACCAATGCTTATCCTCGACAAAGACATACGAATTAAATCTGCCAACAAAGCATTCTATAAAATATTTCATGTATCGGAAGAAGAGTGCATCGGAGTATCCTTGTATAATTTGGGAAATAATCAGTGGAACATTCCGCGACTGCGCGAACTGCTCGAAGAGATCGTTCCAAAAAATATTCGCTTTCACAATTTTGAAGTGGAACATACATTCCCTGTTATTGGACGCAGAATCATGCTGCTAAATGCACATCGAATTATTCAGCAAAGTAAAAATGAAGAATTAATTGTACTCACCATTATTGATATTACCGAAGTAAGGAGTTTAGCGATCGAACTTCAGGTAAAAGAGACCAAATCATTGGAAAAGCAGCTTGAGGTAGAAAAGAAAGCGCTGAAGCTTATCGAAGACAGCAACAAACGCTACAACATGATGCTCATGCATTCTCCTTTCGCTTTTGCGATATTAAAGGGGAAAGAGATGGTGATCTCCTTAGCCAATGACAGTATCAAAGAAATCTGGGGGAAAGGCAGACGTATTGAAGGTAAACCCCTGATTAAAATATTACCGGAAATTAAAGATGGACCAGTACCAGCTCTGCTTGATAAAGTTTTTACCACTGGTATTGCTTTTCAAGGACACGAATTTCTCATGCCATTGGTACGCAACGGAATATTGGAGAATGTTTATTTCAATATGGTTTATCAACCCTATCAGGAAGCAGATGAAACTATCTCGGGCGTCACCATTATTGCATATGAAGTCACCACTCATGTAATTGCAAAAGAGGAATTGATTAAAGCAAAAATTAATGCAGAGAAGAAAACAATAATCGCAGAAGAAGCGATGAATTCGAAGCAACAATTTTTGTCAAACATGAGCCACGAAATCCGGACCCCTATGAATTCAATTATAGGATTTACTAAGGTATTGTTGAGAACAGATTTATCAGCAAAACAAAAAGAATATTTAAACGCCATCAAAATTAGCGGCGACACTTTAATTGAACTGATCAACGATATACTAGACCTGGCAAAAGTTGATTCCGGGAAAATGATTTTTGAGCAAACTCCATTTAAAATGTTGGCAACTGTATCGGCCGTTCTTCATTTATTTGAGAAAAAAATTCAGGAAAAAAATTCTGAACTGGTGAGGGAATACGACCATAGGATTCCGGAGGTTTTACTTGGAGACTCTTTGCGATTACGTCAAATTTTTATGAACCTTTTGAGCAATGCGGTTAAATTTACATCCGGAGGGAAAATTACGGTAAGGGTACGTATGCTAAAAGAAGATGAAGAAAAAGTAACGATAGAATTTGGAATTGAGGATACTGGCATCGGCATTCCAGAAAATAAATTGGAAAAGATATTTGAAAATTTCCAACAGGCCTCAGCGGGCATTTCAAAAATGTATGGAGGAACTGGATTGGGACTCGCCATCGTAAAACAATTGGTTGAATCGCAAGGAGGAAGTATAGCTGTAAAAAGTCAGATTGACAAGGGTTCCACTTTCTGTTTTATCCTGAGCTTCCTGAAAACAACAACTATTTTGACCACAGAAACAGAAAAAGGGGGATTTGATATTGAGCTTAAAAATGTAAAAGCCCTGGTGGTTGAAGACATTTCCCTCAATCAGCTGCTGATGAAAACTATTTTGGATGATTTCGGATTTGAATGCGATATTGCTTCCAATGGGAAAATAGCTGTTGAAAAACTAAAAGCCAAATCCTACGATATTGTTTTGATGGATTTGCACATGCCCGAGATGAATGGATTTGAAGCAACAGAATACATTCGCAATACGATGCATTCTAAAATACCAATTATCGCTTTAACGGCTGATGTAACAACCGTGGATTTAAAGAAATGCGAAGCTGTTGGCATGAATGATTATATTTCAAAGCCGGTTGAAGAGAGGTCGTTGTACGGTAAAATGGTTCGACTTGTGAATAATTCCGCACCCTTAAAACCATTCCCAGCGAAACAGAATGTCATCATTTCTAAAGAAGACATTGAGGAAAAGCCAGCATTTGGAAAAGCAAAATACATAGACTTGACTTATTTAAAGCATCGCACAAAGTCAGAACCGATTCTTATGATGGAAATGATCTCAATATATCTGGAACAAACGCCTGCCTTGATAAGTTCGATGAAGCAAAGTTTACAGGATCAGGATTGGAATTTGTTGCACAAAGCGGTACACAAATTGATTCCCTCATTTGCGATTATGGGTATCAGTTCAAATTTTGAGAATATAGCCAGGAAAATTCAGGAAAATTCTGGAATACAACAAAATACAGATGAATTACCCGAATTGGTTAAGCAGATAGAAAAGGTATGTATACAGGCCTGTGAAGAATTAAAAGAAGTATATAGTAGTATCAAAGGATCAGAACTGGATAAACCCTAGCATTATTTGCTATGACATGCACTGAAAGACAAAGATTAATCAATTTAAAGGAAATGCCCCATCGATGTTTTTGTGGAACTGGAATACAACATCGAGCCGAATTCGGATCCGGTAATAGAGTTCATAAAGTGCATCGATTACATGAGAAATATTCTTGAGTGAATTTTGAGAGGGTAATTGAACTTTGTTTTTATATGCCCTGAAAGGATACGGCCCCGCCAGTTTTGCTGGCTGGGCCGTATTTTTTTGAGACTTTTAGCTTGCTGCTCAGGTGATTAGTACAACTCCATGCGCGGGTATTACTGAACAATTATAGTCCCGTTCATTCCATTGTGAAAGGCACATTTATAATTGAATGTACCTGCAGTGGCAAGGGTGTAGCTGTAGGTAGCATTTTGGCCCATATTGGAGCTCTTAAATAATCCGGAGCTACTTTCAACATCATGATTTTCAGAGTCTTTGTTTGTCCAAGTGATGGTTGTGCCTACCGAAATTGTTTTTGTTGCAGGAACAAAAGTGGTATTTTGCATCCATACCTCATTGGCACCGGGTGAAGTCATCGTACTCCCCGTAGTGGTCCCAGTGTTGTCCCCGTACCCTGTTGTAGTTCCGGTAGTATTTCCGGTAGTATTTCCTGAATTAGTGACAACAGGAACATAACTGGATTTTTTACTACAGCCGTTCATACCTATAACAATGATTAACAGTGTCAGGTAAGTAAATAGTTTCGTTTTCATTTTGAATTAATTTAATGAAATGATTTGGATCATTGCAATTCAATTTTTACAATGACCTTTAAAACCTTGTCAAATGGAACTCGGTATGGTTATCTGAGTTGGCGTTCTCAGAATAGAACATTCCTAGTTCCTAATTTTACTTTTGATTGATTCTTGCTTCATATCTGCACCAGATAATTTACACAACTACCTGATATTTATATTTATAGAGACAAATTAACAATGAAATCAATTTTGGAACGATTTTAATATTAATTTAGACTAAATAAAAACTAAAATACATATTAATTACGATGAATGATTACATTGATTCCACATTTTCACTAAAATTTTTAGCAGTTGTTTAAATTTATAATTCTGGGAATAACCATCTGAAAAATGGATAAGTTAGTAAGTATTGCAAAACCTATTAACAATGTTGAGTAAATTGACTTGATCCATTTTCGTTTTGGAGTATTATAAGTAATTGGAAAGGAATAATGTGTATTAGCCACGACTTAATCTGACTGTCGGATTAAGTTGTGGCTATTTTAACCAAACAGAAATCTTGGCATTTTTTCTTATTTTTCGGCCTCCAACTATTAACTACTACAATGAGCAATTTTAAACTGAACAAAAACGGTTTCAGTCCGATCGTGATTATCGGTATCCTGTTTTTCGTCTTTGGTTTTATTACCTGGTTAAGTGCTGTATTGGTCCCATACCTGAAGATCGCCTGTGAGTTATCCAACTTTCAATCCTATCTGGTAGCCTTTGCATTTTACATTGCCTACTTCTTTATGTCAGTTCCTGCTGGATGGTTACTCAGTCATACCGGATATAAAAAAGGGATGGTTACGGGACTTGTTATTATGGCCATTGGTTCTCTGTTATTTGTTCCGGCGGCTCTTACCAGAACATATAGCCTGTTTTTAACCGGGCTGTTTATCCAGGGCGCCGGTATGGCGTTGTTGCAAACCGCATCAAATCCATACGTTACAATTCTCGGGCCTATTGAAAGTGCGGCCAAACGTATCAGCATCATGGGGATCTGCAATGGGGTTGCCGGTGTTTTAGCACCGGCTATTTTGGGTTTCATCACCTTAGACGGCGCTGACGAAATCGTTGAAAAGGTTAAAAGCATGACCTTGGATCAAAAGAACCTGGAATTGAATATGCTGGCTTCGAGGGTCATCATCCCTTACCTTTTCATCATGGTTGCCCTCTTGCTGCTGTCGCTGTTCCTTTACTACTCAAATTTACCCGATATTGACCACGAAGAGGAGAATGCCGTTGAAGAGACGGAAGGTCCGGAGAAAACACACATCTTTCAATTTCCTCATTTGCTGCTCGGAGTGTTGGCCATCTTCCTCTATACCGGTGTCGAGGTAATTGCCGGAAATACAATCATCAGTTATGGGGTCTATCTAAATATCCCGATTGCCACCGCAAAATTCTTCTCCTCTTTCACCATATTCGCTATGCTGGTCGGGTACATTGTCGGCATCATTGTCATTCCCAAATACCTGGCACAAAAGAATGTCCTGGTTATATCTGCTGTCATGGGACTGATTTTTGCACTCCTGGCTATTGCTACCACCGGTTTTGTTTCCGTGATGTTTATTGCATTTCTCGGATTGGCCAATTCACTGATGTGGCCCTCTATCTGGCCATTGGCCATAACTAAACTGGGACGTTTTACCAAGACCGGCTCATCCATGATGGTGATGGCCATCTCAGGAGCTGCGGTCGTTCCGCTTTTGTATGGTCGTCTGGCAGATCTCAGCACACCGCTGATTGCTTACTGGATTGTCATTCCAATTTACTGCTACATTCTCTTCTATGCAATTTACGGGCATAAAGTCGGCAGAGTAAAAAGCAGGGAATAAAACATGTATTTTTGATAAATAAGCCGAGACTGTTAGAATTCGAAATAATTATTCAGCGAATATTATTTGATAACTTTAAGCAAAAATAGGGGAGATGAACCAGGACGTTACAACGGACTTGTCGAAATGGGTGGAAGAATATACTTCAGATCTTTATACCTGGGCGCTTTATAAAATATCTGATTCTGAACATGCAAAAGATTTGGTCCAGGATACATTTTTAGCGGCTGCCGAGAAGATTGGCAGCTTTAAAGGTGAAAGTTCGCCTAAAACATGGTTGTTTTCGATCCTAAACCACAAAATTACAGATCACTACCGAAAGAAGGTTTCTCAGTCAG
>JAVHPO010000228.1:0-14069 GCA_036170635.1 Prolixibacteraceae bacterium
CTCGATAGGGAAGAGGCTGATGCGGGTGTGGCTGCGGCAGAAGAATTCAAATTTGCCGATATCCTCGAGATTGGAAGAAATCGTGCCTTTTGGTATATATCCGCGCTATGTGTACTGTTTTATTCGGCTGTTTTCCCCTTTATAAAATATGCTACCAACATGATTGTACAGAAATTTGGAATTTCCGATGCATTCGCAGGCTATATTCCCGCGCTGTTGCCGTTCAGCGCCTTGTTGCTGACGCCGGTTTTTGGAAGTCTGTTCGATAAAAAGGGGAAAGGGGCAACCATCATGATTATCGGCTCAATTTTGTTGGTATGCGTACATTTGCTGTTCTCAGTGCCTTCGTTAAACAGCTTTCCGATAGCCATAGGTTTGGTAATGGTGCTGGGTGTCGCTTTTTCAATGGTTCCTTCTGCCATGTGGCCATCTATTGCCAAGATTATTCCTGAAAATAAACTAGGGACAGCTTATGCCCTGACATTCTGGGTACAAAACTGGGGTTTGATGGGCGTCCCTCTGCTTATTGGTGTTGTACTGGACAAATATTGTGTGACCGGTACCATCGAAAAATTGGTTGATGGGAAGGTGCGGGTTGTTACTTTGTACAATTACACTATTCCGATGCTTATATTTGCCTGTTTCGGAGTCCTTGCCATTGTATTTTCATTTCTGTTGAAAGTTGAAGACCGTAAGAAAGGGTACGGACTTGAATTACCCAATGTCAAAAAATAGATATGCACTTTTTTAGTAAATTATTTAAATCATAAATCGTTATGAGCAAAGAAATAGTCAACCTCGAACCCAAGGCGGTTTGGGAAAATTTTTATCAGCTGACGCAGGTTCCGCGTCCTTCCAAACACGAAGGGAAAATCCAGGATTTCATGATGAATTATGGAAAATCACTTGGATTGGAAACAGAAAAGGATGCCGTGGGCAATATTATCATCCGCAAACCGGCTACTCCTGGTATGGAAAACAGAAAGGGTATAGTTATGCAAGGGCATCTCGATATGGTACCCCAGAAGAATAACGATAAGAATCATGATTTTGAAAAGGATCCGATCGATGCCTGGATCGATGGCGAATGGGTGAAAGCGCGTGGTACAACCCTCGGGGCCGACAACGGAATGGGTGTTGCAGCAGCGATGACAGTCCTGGCTTCTAAAACGCTGGTTCACGGACCTGTTGAGGCATTGTTTACCTGTGATGAGGAGACCGGCATGACTGGCGCCTTTGGCCTTCAGGCCGGATGGTTGAAAGGGGATATCCTGCTCAACATGGACTCTGAAGATGAAGGTGAACTATACGTCGGATGTGCCGGCGGTGTGAATGGTAACATTGAGTTTGAATATGATGAGATGATTGTTCCCAAAGGTTATTCATCCTATAAGCTGATAGTAAAAGGGTTAAAAGGCGGACATTCAGGGCTGGACATCAATCTTGGCCGTGGGAATGCCAACAAGCTGATGGTCCGTTTTCTCAAACATGCCACCCAGGAGATGGACGTCCGACTGGCTGAGATCAATGGGGGAGGTATGCGCAATGCCATCCCGCGTGAGTGCTATGCGATCGTTGTAGTACCTACGGAATCTATCTCTGATTTTCTTGCGGCAGTTTCAAAATATGAGCAAATCTATAAATCGGAGCTGAAAGTTTCCGAACCCAATTTAAGTTTCGCAACTGAAGAGTGCGACAAACCAAAATCATTGATTGATGAAAGGGTACAGGATGATATGATCGATTCTGTCTACGCTTGTCCAAATGGGATGATACGTTTGAGTGACAGCATACCTGGACTCGTGGAAACATCTACGAATCTTGCTACCGTGAAGTCTGAAAATGGTGTGATTTCCGTCAAATGTTTGTTGCGCAGTTCGGTTGATTCGGCCAAGGAAGATCTGTGTGAGCAGGTGGAAAGCGTATTCTCCCTTGCAGGTGCAATGGTCAGGTTTGACGGAGGTTATCCGGGTTGGAAACCAAACATGGATTCGGCTATTCTCAAACAGATGCAAGAAATCTATGAGAATAAATTCGGGAAAGTTCCTGAGGTTAAAGCCATACATGCAGGATTGGAATGCGGAATTCTTGGGGCCAACTATCCTCATTGGGACATGATCTCTTTTGGGCCAACCATGCGTTTTCCCCACTCTCCAGATGAGAAGGTGAATATTGCGACAGTAGCTAAATTTTGGGATTTTTTGGTTGAAACGCTAAAAAATGCGCCATTAAAATAGTTTGATTTTGCACATTGAAAATCCCGGTTTTGCACTCAGCTGAACCGGGATTATTTTTTGAATTAAATGGTTAAATTTGAGGAGGAGGTCTCCAAAGGACATTTAAACACGAAGGTGTCACAAAGGATGCATAAAGGACACAAAAAAAGTTCTTGAATCTTTGATCTTGGCGACCTTTGTATATTGCCTTGGAGCCCTTTGTGGTTAATTATTCTTACTCAAGGGACATCCGATGTTATTTCAACGTTGGCAATTATTTTTTAAGTAATAGGAAAGAATTAATGCCTCATTTTTTAAATATTTGACCCCTCTAAATCTCCCCGGGGGGGAGACTTCAGATTTGCGTTCAGATCAACATCTGTGCGTTGCTTACCTCCCTTGGAGGGGTTGGGGGAGGTCAAATGATGAGGATAAAATAGTATGACATTATATTGTTATTATTACTTAATGAGAATCTGAAATTATTAATTTGTGATGGTCAGGCGAATTCATATTTTACTCATATTTGGGCTGCTGCTTCATTTGTCGTCATTTGCGGAAATAAAAAAAATTGGCACCCCTTTTATCCGGAATTTTCTCAAGCGTGAGTACAAGGCAGGTACTCAGAACTGGAGTATCGTACAAGACAAACGCGGATTTATTTACACTGCCAACAACGAAGGATTGCTCGTTTACGATGGCAACCAGTGGCAACGCTATCAAATGCCAAACTCTTCAATTGTCCGGGCGTTGTTTGTCGATAAAAGTGGCGAGATTTATGTTGGGGCCTACAATGAAATAGGCAAGATGGTGACCCTTCCAAACGGGAAGATGGTTTATAAATCACTGAAGAAATTCATCCCCATTGAATATCAGAATTTTGATGATATCTGGAGTGTTTTTTCTTTCGAGAACAAAGTCGTATTCCAATCCTACAATTGTGCATATATCTGTTCGCATGACACCAGCATCACGGTTCTCAAGGCACCGGTCCGGTTTCACCATGCTTTTAAAGTCAATGACCGTGTTTTTTTCAACGATCTCAATGCCGGTTTGTTCGAATACGATGGGAAAAAGCTGTCACTGATGCCTGGATGTGAACGTCTGAAAGGCATGCAGATCTGGTCAATAATGCCTTATTTCGGCACAAACAACTTGATGATCGGGACTTTGAATGACGGAATGTTTCTCTACGACGGGAAAAAACTGGAAGAGTGGGGAGGTCCGGTTAACGAATTTTTGAAGAAAAATCAAATTTTTTGTGCCTCAACCATACGTGATCAATATTATGTCATTGGAACGGTACAGAATGGCGTAGTCGTCGTGGACTACCGAGGTAACATTGTACAACATTTTCACAAAAAAAACGGATTACAAAACAATACCATTTTAAGTCTTTTTACGGATAGATCAGATAATCTTTGGCTTGGACTTGATAATGGTATTGATTACGTCAACATCAATTCACCGATTACCTTCCTTCAAAGTACGGAAGGAATTGGCGCCGGCTATTGTGCCATTGTTAAGGACGGGAAACTCTATTTGGGTACGAACCAGGGATTGTTCGTGACAGACTGGCATGGGAGTGAGCAGATCAGTAACCTCAGACTGATACCCGGAACGTTGGGTCAGGTTTGGTCACTTGATATTCAGGATGGTGTGCTGTTGTGCGGGCACAACAACGGAACATTTGTCGTTGAGGGAGAGAAGGCATTCAACATCGATCAAACACCCGGTGGGTGGAAATACCTTCAGTTGAAAAAACATCCCGGTTTTCTCATAGGAGGAACTTACAATGGATTGTCACTATTTCGAAAAGTGGGTAATCATTGGCAATTTGCCAAACGCATCAAAGGATTTAATGAGTCATTCAGGGTCTTTGAAGAGGATGAGAACGGGGATATCTGGATGAGCCATGGTTTCAAGGGGATCTTCAAAATCACGCTGAACAATGAACTTGACTCAGTCATCTCCTCACGGTTTTATAATACACAGGATGGATTGCCAACCAATTATAACCTGAATGTTTTCAAAATCAAAAACCGAATTATATTTACCTCAAGACGAGGTGTTTATGAATACAATGCCAAGAATGATAATTTTGAAGTATCTATTTTTTTCAATCAACTTCTTCAGCCAATTTCCGATATTTCCTTTCTGAAAGAGGACAAGAAGGGCAATATCTGGTACATAGCCTGGATTAATTCTGTCAACAGGGCCGGTTTGTTCAAGCTCAAAGAGGACCTGCGGTACCAGCATGTATCAGCGCCTTTTGCCATCCTGTCGGGGAAGTTTATCAGTGGTTTTGAGTCAGTTTACGAATATGGTGACGAGAATTATTTTTTGGGTACCGAAGAGGGATTTGCCCACTACAATCCAAAGATAGAGACCAACCTTAATCCTGAATTCTCTGCTTACATAACGAAAGCTGTAGCATTGCATCAGGATAGTATTTTTTATCAGGGCAATAACTATTCTGCCAAAACAAGGGATCAGAATAGGGAATACAACTTCCCCTACAAACGAAATGCCTTCAGGTTCATCTATTCATCACCTATATACGATAACCCCGGCAATATTGAGTACAGTTACAAACTGTCCGGATTCACTGATACATGGTCTGAATGGAGTAGTTCCTTCATGAACGAGTTTACCAATTTACCGGAAGGTGATTTCGTTTTTTTAGTGAAAGCGAGGAATCAACTTGGTATCGAGAGTCTATCGGATCAAATTGAATTCAGTGTCTTACCTCCCTGGTACAAGTCAGCATTGGCCTATGTCATCTATTTCTTTGTGGGACTACTTCTTACACTTCTGGCAGTTTGGCTAATCTATCTCAGAATTGATATTTCCAAGCGGAAGGATCGTCTTAAGCATTTGCAGGCATACCGGCAGAAAGAGCAGGAATATGTCAGAAATGCCCTGATTGATGAGAAGAAGATCATCAACCTGAGGAATGAGAAGTTAATGGCCGAGATGATCCACCGCGACAAGGAGCTCGCCAATCAGACGATGGACCTTATCCGGAAGAACAAATTCCTACTCAACATCAAGGAGGAGTTGCTGAAATTAAAGAGACCTAACAATGATTTTGCATCGAATGACAAAATAACCTCATTGATAGTGAAAATCGACAAGGATTTGGATCATAACAAGCAATGGGAGGTATTTGAATCAGCTTTTGATGAGGTACACGAAGATTTTCTCAATCGCCTGAAGTCCTCCTACCCAAACCTGACCCCAAAGGAACTTCGCTTGTGTGCCTACCTGCGGCTAAATATCTCCTCCAAGGAGATTGCTCCCCTGATGAATATTTCAGTCAGGGGGGTCGAAATTTGCCGGTACCGGGTGCGAAAAAAACTGGATATAGAACGTAACACCAACATGACCAGTTTTATCATCAATTTCTAGTCGTGATGAAATACATTTTCTTAACATTTGATGTTTTGATGTATTAATGCAATTAACAAAATATTTTATTATTATCTATGTACCAAATATATAGGTCTTTTTTTGATGTAGTAAAGATGTATTAACAATTTTTTGATGTTGTATTTTTGATGTAGTAAAAAGTTGTTCGTTGTTATTAATAAGTGTTAAAATTGCAACCAAATTCGAATACCGGGAATTGCTTTCCGGGATAAATTAGGTTAATAAAATTCTAACATTTATTAAAATTTATGAAACAAACGATTTTTGCTCTTTTGTTTTTGTTAAGTTCTTTTGCGCTATCTGCACAGGAACTTTTGGTAAAGGGTGTCGTCACCTCGGCTGACGATGGACAACCGATTCCGGGAGCGACTGTTGTCGTAAAGGGAAAAACTACCGGGATTATTACCAATCTCGATGGTGCATACTCTTTAAAGGTACCTGGAAACGCGACACTCGTATTCTCTTTTGTAGGATTAAAATCTCAGGAGATTGCTGTCAATAACAGGACTACAATTAATGTTGTTCTTTTATCTTCAACCGAGGCCATCGAGGAGGTGGTTGTGGTTGGTTATGGTACCCAGAAGAAAAGTGTTGTTACCGGCGCTATATCCAGCGTAAAATCCAAGGATCTTGAAAAAGTATCCCCGGGGCGTGTTGAACAAGCCTTACAGGGTCGGGTTTCAGGTGTTACCGTTGCTTCTAATTCAGGTCAGCCAGGATCAGCAGCAACCATCCGGGTACGTGGTGTTACGACTTTTGGTGATGGCGGAAACAATCCTCTCTGGGTTGTGGACGGTGTTGTAGTCGATGCCGGAGGTATCGGTTACCTCAACCAGTCAGATATTGAATCCATTGAAGTACTTAAAGATGCTGCATCTGCCGCAATTTATGGTACACGTGCTGCAACCGGTGTTATCCTTGTTACCACGAAGAAAGGTTCAGCCGGTAAGCTGAGTGTCAGTTATAACGGTTTCTATGGCGTATCAGGACCGGCAAAAATACTGAATCTGCTGAATGCGACTCAATATGGTGCATTATTGAATGAAAGATCTGTAGCAGGTGGTGGTAATGTTGTCTTCCCGAACCTCGGTGCCCTGGGTGTTGGTACTGACTGGCAGAAAGCCATTTTCAACAACAGTGCCAAACGTTATTCACATGAACTCAGTTTGAGTGGTGGTAATGAAAAATCGACTTTCTATTTCTCTCTTGGAATTCAGGATCAACAGGGTATCGTCGCTACTGACATTTCCAATTTTAATCAAAAGAATATGAGGCTTAACTCAACTCATAAGATTTCGAAAATTTTCACTTTCGGTGAGACTGTCGGATATACGCACCAGAAACAATTGGGAATTGGAAACACCAATAGTGAGTTTGGTGGGCCGTTAAGTTCTGCTATCAATCTTGATCCGGTTACTCCAATTGTTGTAACTGATCCTGCAGCTGCCAATGCTGCTCCTTACAGTGTAAATCCTGTAATCAGGGATGCCAATGGAAATCCTTATGGAATTTCATCCATTGTCGGGCAGGAGATGACCAATCCCATGGCCTACATGAAGACCAGACTTGGTCAATATGGATGGTCAGACAATTTTGTTGGTAATGCATATCTATCAGCCCAGATAACCAAAGAACTGATGATTAAATCTTCCGTTGGTGCCAAGCTGGCTTATTGGGGAGATCAGGGCTTTAATCCGGTATTTTATTTAAGTGCGACCAATCAGATTCTAAGAAATAGTATTTACAAGAATAGTTCCAACGTCTTTAATTATAACGTTGAAAATACGATCAACTATTCCAAGGTAATCGGAGATCATAATGTTAATGTTTTATTAGGTCAGGCCGTTTATGTTGATAACAATGGAGGTGGCCAGGGTGTCACGCTCTATAACCTTCCCGTTTCCAATTATGCGGATGCTTCCTTCAACTTTAATATTCCGGCAGCAACAGATAAGACCGGATGGGGTTCCGAGAATACCTTACATAAACTGACATCGCTTTTTGCCCGTGTAAACTATAATTATAAAGAGAAGTACCTGTTTACCGGTATCTATCGTCGTGATGGTTCTTCCAGATTTGGTACCAATAATAAATATGGTGTTTTCCCTTCATTCTCATTGGGTTGGGTAGTCTCTAAAGAAAGTTTCTGGCCTGCCAATGAAATCGTTAACACTCTGAAAATCAGAGGTGGTTACGGTGTTGTAGGTAATGATGCCATCCGTGATTTTGGTTACCTTGCTACAGTAGGTGGAGGATTCAACTATACTGTTGGAAATTCAGGTTCGATAACAACTGGTTATGCACCTGCTTCTCTGGATAACCCTGATTTACGTTGGGAAGAGACGGCTCAAACCAATATCGGTTTCGAAGCAAGACTCTTCAAATCATTGAATTTAACTGTTGACTATTACGACAAGAAAACTTCAGGTATCTTAAGGCCTATCACTATTCCGGGATATGTTGGTGTTTCTTCTTCTCCGGTAGGCAATATCGCTGACATGGAGAACAAAGGTTTAGAGGTTGAATTAAGCTACAGCAAGAAAATTGGCCAGGTGAATTTTTCAGCCAACGGAAACGTAGCGTACCTCAAAAATACAGTAACTTATGTGGCTGCTGATGCCAACTATATCACGGGAGATGCATCGTTTCAATCCATGGGTGCTGTAACAAGAACCCAGCAGGGACAGTCTTACAACTCATTCTATGGTTACAAGACAGCCGGTATCTTCCAGAATGTGGCTGAGATTGCTGCTTATACCAATGCTGCAGGCCAACCAATTCAGCCGAATGCAAAACCAGGAGATTTCCGTTGGGTGGATACCAATGGTGATGGTGTTATTTCAGATCTGGACAAGACCTTCCTTGGCAATAACATTCCGAAATACACATTTGGTCTGACACTAAGTCTTGATTTCAAGAATTTTGACCTGATGGCCTTTGCTTCAGGCGCTGCAGGCAGCAAAATCTTCCAGGGACTGCGCCGTCTGGATATAAGCAATTCAAACTGGCAGACTGTTGCATTAAGCCGCTGGACAGGTGAAGGAACATCCACTACCTATCCTCGTTTGACAAGCAATGATACCAATGGCAACTTTGGAAATATGTCAGATTTCTATCTGGAAAATGGTGACTACCTCCGCCTCAAAGTGGTGCAGTTAGGATATTCATTACCTGCCAATATTGTCAGTAAGATCAATGCAAATAAACTTCGCGTTTATGTATCTGCAGAAAATTTATTGACTCTGACCAAATACACTGGTTACGATCCTGAAATCGGAGGAGGTGTTTTTGGTATAGATAAAGGAGTCTATCCACAGGCACGTACGTTCATGCTTGGCGTTCAATTACAATTTTAAAAAATTAGAGATATGAAAGTAAAGTTAATCAATTACTTATTCATAGCAGTGGCCATCATGTTTTCATTGGGCTCCTGTGATAAGGCATTCTTAGATGTCACACCGAAGGGCCAGTTTTTATCGGCCAACTATTACGCAGACAAAGATCAGGCCTATGCTGCAATGGTCGGAGTTTATGATGTCCTGAGAAAGAATTCAGGAGGCTTCGAAAATATGATTACCATGATGAACGCGGGTTCTGATGACAATTATGCCGGTGGCGGTGGTGCAACGGACGGTGCAGGTATTCAAGGTTTTTCAAACTATACATTGAATTCGGTCATCATGCCGGGAAGCTTCTGGAGTGATCATTACCAGGGAATATTCAGGGCAAATACTTTGCTTTCCAAGTTAACAGGTGTTAACATGGATGCCGCACTCAAGACAAGATTTACTGCTGAGGTCAAAGCATTGCGTGCCTTGTATTATTTCAACCTCGTAAGAATGTTCAAGAATGTTCCGCTTCTTCTGGACCCTTTGACAGCAACCAATATGTATGAAGTTGTTCAGGCTACCCCTGCTGCTGTTTACACTCAGATTGAGAAGGATCTGACTGAGGCAATTGCCGACCTTCCCAGTACAGTTACTGCTTCTACTGAGGCTGGCCGCTTTACAAAAGGAGCAGCCCAGGCACTTCTCGGAAAAGTCTATCTCTATGAGAATAAGGGATCCCAGGCAGCAGCTATGTTGGCGCTTGTCAATGGCACTCCCGGTGGAACCAGCCAGTATGGTTACAGACTACTTTCCAGTTACAGTGACCTTTGGGTTACAAGCAATAAATTCAATACGGAATCGATTATTGAAACATCTCACAGCAGCACAGGTAGTTCCGGTTGGGGCAACTGGGGTAGTGGAAGTGATGAGGGTAATTCAGTTTGTGTAATGGTAGGTCCAAGAAGTTATTCAAGACCTGCAGGTTCCAGTGCACCTGATGTTCCTTCTGGATGGAGTTTCAATGTTTTCACACAGGATTTCTATGATGCAATGAAATCAGATCCGAGATTCGGAGCAACAGTTTTCGATATGAAAGCCTATAAGGCCGCTTCCAAAGCTGATTACATTGGTGGTTATATGGATACAGGCTATTTCCTGAATAAATTCTTGCCCAGGACTTCAGATGTTTCTACCGGCCCGGGTGATCAGGTTCTGAATTACAAACAGGATACCTATATCATTCGTCTGGCGGATACTTATCTGATGGAAGCTGAAGCGTTAGGCGCTACGGGTGCCAGGGCGCAAGCACTGCTTGATGCTGTCAGGGCCAGGGTTGGATTACCCTCTTTACCGGTTTCAATGACCGCAATTAAAGCCGAAAGAAGACTCGAGCTTGCCGGAGAAGGACATCGTTTCTTTGACCTTGTAAGGTGGGGAGATGCACCTGCAAAACTTGGAAGCAGAGGTTTTACGGCTAATAAAAACGAAATTTTCCCAATTCCTTACAGAGAATTGCAAGGTACCAAACTGGTTCAAAATCCTGGTTACAATTAATTAGCTATCTAATAAAATATACGAACATGAAGAAAATAACAATGATTTACAGCTTTGCATTGCTGCTTCTCATTTCAGCTGCAAGTTGTACTTTAAAAGATGGTATCGACCAAGATGTATCCTTCTTAAAAACGGCTGTTTCCGGAAATGTCAATAAAATTTTTGATATTACCAACGATAATTCAGGAAAGGTTAAGATTACACCGATAGGAGAAGGTGTTAGCTCCTTCCTGGTAAGTTTCGGACATGGAACGGGTGCCAATGCTACTGCAACGGTGGTGACTGGTGGAAACACAACGCACGTATATCCGGAAGGATCCTATACTGTATCAATAGCAACGAGCGACATCGCCGGGGTTGTAACTACTACAACATATCCGCTGGTGGTTACCTACAGGGCTCCTGAGAATATCGCGGTAACCCTGACACAATCGGTTCACAACCTGAAAGTGAAGGCCAAAGCGGATTATGCCGCATCGTTTATGGTTTATTTTGGAGATGTCGCCAATGAAGCAGGTACGGCCCTTGCCACTGGCGCTGAAATTTCCCATGACTATGCAACTTCAGGTAACTATAATGTAAGAGTTGTTGCGCTTAGCGGTGGTGCCGCCAAATCAGAGAAAACTACAGCCATCGTTGTGACAGATCCTTTTGGATTACCAATTGATTTTGATAATGCCTTCGTTAGTTACTTCTTTGGAACTTTTGGTGGTGGCCAGCAGTTTGCTACAGTAGCCAATCCTAGTGCTACAGGCCTTAATACCAGTGCAAAAGTGGGTAAATTCACAAGGGGATATGAATGGTGGAGCGGAACTTATAGTCCGTTGAATGTTCCCATTGATTTTGCCAACGGTAAGAAGATTAAGGTATTGGTTTACAATCCGGATCCTGCCCTGGTTGGGAAGAAACTGAATGTTGAACTGGAAGCTGCTGTTGGTGGCTCTCCAGGCAACGGAGTTGGTGTTTTGAAAGTCGCCCTGACTACTTCCGGAGCCTGGGAAGAGCTTGTATTTGATTTTGGAACCATTGCTGCAATTCCTGCAACGGCCAAATTCAACCAGCTTGTACTGCGTTTCAACGATTCAGCCGATGGCGCCGGCGCTGTAATTTATGTTGATAATTTTAGATTAACCAATTAATAATAAAGATATGAGAAAAACATTCAAATACCTTTTGGGTGTAATAATGGTATTTAGCATTCATTACAGTTGTACAAATACCAGCTATTCCTTAGGAGATCTTACTGCTCCATCCAATATTGTGATCACTGCAGATGTCGTTGGAGCGACCACTGCCAGTCCTTCAGGTGATGGCTCGGGTGATGTGAAAATTACTGTAACTGCCAAAGACGCGCTCTCCGTTAAAGTGGACTATGATGCGAATACACCCTTGGACCTGGTTTATTTACCAACAGGTTCGGTTACAAAAAAGTACACTTCTCTGGGGCTTAATACTTATACAATTACCGCTGTTGTTTACGGCAAAGGTGGTACATCATCTACATTAACAAAGAATGTTACTGTCAGAAGCGATTTTACCGTTGCTCCGAACATCGTATCCAGCTTAACCAATGGAACCTCCAGAACATGGGTTGTTGATAAAAGTGTACCGGGTCATTTCGGTGTTGGTCCTTGGTCCAATTCTTCTGCCGGTCCGGAATGGTGGGCTGCCGGTGTGAATGAAAAAGTAGGTTGCTGTAACTGTTTCTATACAGCCACTTTCACTTTTGCTAAAGTTGCCTCAACCGGTACTTACACCCTCCAGGTAACCAGTCCTGACGGTATATTTACAAAGACCGGTTCAAATTCTACTGTACCGGGTATTCCTGGTTCGGGAGATGAAGCATGCTATAGCTATGGAGGCGGTACTTCTGCCTTTACCTTTGGTCCATCCAGTACAGGAATACCTGCATCAGCTCCTTCCACCAAAACAGCAATTTTCCTTGGTGGAAATAATACCTTCATTGGTTATGGATCTCTTCAGAGGGAGTATGAAATTATGTCGATTAGCGCTACAGCCATGTACCTTAGGGCACAAGGTACAGAAACAGGAAATGCCTGGTACCTTAAGCTGAAGCCAATAAACTAATCCCTCTTCTAAGAAGTATATCCGACAAGGATCTACTTTAAATGCAAATAAAAATGGAGGAGGTTCTACTCCTCCATTTTTATTCTTTTTTTCTTTGAAGTAATACAGCTTTATGATACCTCAAAAGATTTTTTCATTTATTTCTGCTGGCGTTATATGCCTCATCTTTATTTCCTGTAGTAAAAACAGTGATCCTACTCCGGTGCCTAATCCGGGTCAGACTGCTCTGCCTGAAGTTAGTGTACTGAATGTTAGTCAGCCAATTACCACAAATAGTACCACATTGCAGTTTTATGTCAACCTGAACAAATCATCGACTTCTGTAGTTTCGGTGGATTATTCTTTGGTTGATGGTACCGCTGTTTCGCCCAAAGATTATGTTTCTGCTTCAGGGACCCTTACCATCCCGGCGGGAAAAATTCAGGCAACGATAGATGTTCAGGTCAATGGAGATCCAACCAATCTTCGGAGAGCAAATGTTCAATTTGGACTACAGCTGAGCAAGCCTGTACAGTGCACCTTAGCTACATCAAATGCTTTTGCCACTATAATAACTGAAGATGGTACCTATTTGCCAACCGACACCAATGGTTACTCAACTCCAATGACCTATCCGGGATATACACTCGCCTGGAGTGATGAATTTTCAGGGAACAGTCTGGATTTAAATGTATGGAACCAGGAAATTGGAAACAATGGCGGCTGGGGCAACAACGAACTGGAGTACTATACCAATAGCACAAAAAACTGTTTCCTGTCAAACGGAAACCTGATCATCGAAGCGCGTAAAGAAGCAATGGGAGGATTCAATTATTCTTCCACCAGAATGACCACCCAAAACAAAAAAACTTTTAAATTTGGCCGAATAGATATTCGTGCCAAATTGCCCGTCGGCAAAGGTATTTGGCCTGCCCTGTGGATGCTGGGGTCAAACATCACATCTGTTGGATGGCCTGCTTGCGGGGAGATGGATATCATGGAATTAATAGGTAAATATCCAGGCAGGGTGTACGCTACCATACATTATAAGAATTCCAGTGGATTATACGATAAAAAAGGAACAAACTTCGATTTGCCATCCGGCGATTTTTCGCAACTGTTTCATGTGTTCAGCATGGTGTGGGTAAAGGACTTGATTAAATGCTATGTGGATGATAAATTGTACCTCACGGTTAGCGCTACCGATGTAGGGGCAACATATCCGTTCAATGCCGATCAGTTTTTTATTTTCAATGTGGCAGTTGGTGGCAACTGGCCAGAATCACCTGATGCCACAACCCCTTTCCCCCAAAGAATGTTTGTTGATTATGTCAGGGTTTTTCAATAAGAGGCAAAGTTCCGGTACACCATGTTGACCTCAGGTTTTATACTTGTAAATAAGATTTAAATATGCCTTCCCTTTCAGTTTACCGATTCAATTCATGGCTGCTAATCCTGGTGATCATCATTA